>JANQEL010000192.1 GCA_028278345.1 Myxococcota bacterium | reverse complement strand
ATTTCCAGGCCACCTACGGTATAAACACAACAATAAGACTTTACTAACAGCTTGTTTTCAAAATAAGACCATATTTCTAAAATAAGACCTATTGTACCTATTAGGACTTTATAGTAGCTAAAAATGTGGTTGAACGCCTCCATGCTATGTGCTAATAACGAATTTCGCATCAAAATATCAAAATGTAGCTCTAGACCTACTAGGCATTTATAGACAAATCCGGGCTCTGCTAATCAAAGTGTATCTCGATTAAAAAGTACTTTGATTGCAAGAGTAGAATCTTGCCAATAACAGGTAACTTAAGACATTAATTATTTTATCACTTTGCCTGTTACCGATAGCGTTTTCTTGAATTTTCCTAGCAAATTTTTTTTCTAAGAAAAATTCGGAAAAAAATTGAAAACAAAAAATCCGAAAAATTTAATAAAACAGTACCTTGAATAGAAAAGTGAAAATTTTGCCATGGATTGCCCCAATGAAAGAATAGTACTGTAAGGTTATATTCGAGGGATATGATACATGTATGGGAATTAATTCTTTATCTGATGGACCTATCCTATAGGGTTCTTTTTTTTGGAATCGGTTCGGGGGGGGGGGGTGATTATCGAAGACCTTTCCAATGTATTGCACTTTTTGATAAATTATTTTGTATTGTTGTACTGTATTGTATTATTGTGAAATCTGTTCGCGGGGTTGAACCTCCACGAACGCCTGTCCACGAAACTCGGCCTCACGGCTAGCGTGCTGCAGCGCGGCCAGCTGATCGCCTCGTCCGACCCCGAGAGCGATCCGCGCTTCGACGCGTCGGTCGATGCCCCATGCGACGGCCGGTCCGGGCCGCTGCTGATCGTGCCGGTGCAGATGCGCGGCAAGACGATCGGGCTCGCGCGCATCCACTTCGCCGCAGGGGCCAGCGTCTCTGCGCGAACGGGCGAGGTCTTGGTGGCCGTCCTCTCGGCGGCGGTTCGCAACGTCCTCCTGTACCGTAGCCTGCTCGAGAGTATCGAGGAGGTCGCGCTGGCAAGGCGCGAAGGGCGCGGATAGCGCCACCTCCCCCCCCCTCGACAGTCTTCGCGCATTCGAGCGCGATTCGATGCGGGTTCGCGACGGCGTATTCGCAGCGTGCAGGTCTACGTGATGGAAGAGCTGGTCGACAAGGCAAAGGTATTGATCGAGGCGCTGCCCTACATGCAGCGCTTCGTGGGTAAGACGATCGTGATCAAGTACGGCGGTCACGCAATGACGGATCTCGCCCTGCGCCGCTCCTTCGCGACCGACGTCGTGCTGCTCAAACACATCGGCGTGCGGCCGGTAATCGTGCACGGCGGCGGTCCGCAGATCGCGCGGACCCTCGAAAGGTTGAAGATCGAGTCGCACTTCGTCGGCGGGCTGCGCGTGACCGACGACGCCACGATGGAAGTCGTCGAGATGGTGCTCGGCGGCACGGTGAATCGCGAGATCGTCGAACTCATCCACCAGGCGGGCGCCCAGGCGGTGGGGCTCACCGGAAGTGACGGAGCGCTCCTGCGCGTGCGCGAGAAGTACATCGACGGCCAGAGCCTGGGCCGGGTCGGCGAGGTGACCCGGGTCGACTCGTCGGTGATCGAAGCCGTGGCCAGTGCCGACTTCGTGCCCGTCGTGGCGCCGATCGGCGCCGATTCGAGCGGGCAGACCTACAACGTGAACGCCGACGAAGCGGCGGGGGCGATCGCGGGTGCATTGCGCGCCGAGAAGCTGATGCTGCTCACCGACGTCGATGGCGTGCTCGACGGCCAGGGCAATCGCATCAGCCAGCTCTCGAGCGAAGAGGTCAAGAAGCACATCGAAGAGGGCACGATCGAAGGCGGCATGATCCCCAAGGTGCAGTGCTGCATGGATGCACTGACGCGGGGAGTCGCGCGCACGCACATCGTCGACGGCCGCGTGCTGCACGCGCTGTTGCTCGAGATCTTCACCGACGACGCCGGCGTGGGAACGCTGCTCGTTCCCTGACCTGCGCGCGACGCGCGCCCACCCGAACCAACGCGAGGAAGCCAGCATGGCGGAGCAGAACCTTCGGGGTTTCATTTCGGTAGCCGACTACGACGCGGGCGAGCTGCTCGATCTGCTCGCGCGCGCCCAGCACCTGAAGCGCCTGCACAACATGGGCGAGAGCCGGCAGTCCCTGCGCGGCAAGACGCTGGCGATGTATTTCGAGAAGCCGTCGCTGCGGACGCACGTCACCTTCGAGGCGGGGATGTCCCAGCTCGGGGGGCACGCCATCCTGCTTCGGCCGGAGCAGGTGGGCATCGGCACGCGTGAGACGCCGCGCGACGTCGCCAAGGCCCTCTCGCGCTGGGTGCACGGCATCATGGCTCGCACCTTCAGCCACAGCCTCGTCGAGCAGCTGGCCCGCGAGGCCAGCATTCCCGTCATCAACGGGTTGACCGACTTCCTGCACCCCTGCCAGGCAATGGCCGACCTGCAGACGATGAGCGAGAAGAAGGATCCGACCCAGTCGACCCTCGCCTACCTGGGCGACGGCAACAACGTGGCCCAATCCCTCGTGCTGCTCGCCGCGGTGCTGGGGTTCCGCATCCAGCTCGCCACCCCCGCGAGCCACACGATCTCGCCGCGGGTGCGCCAGCGCGCCGAAGAGCTCGCCGAGCAGAGCGGGGCCGAGTTGCACTGGACCGAGGACGCCCAGGAGGCCGTGAAGGGGGCGGACTTCGTCTACACCGACACCTGGACGAGCATGGGCCAGGAAGAGGAAGCCGAGCTGCGGCGCAAGATCTTCGCGCCCTATCAGGTGAACACCGGAATCCTCGAAGCCTGCCCGAACGCCTGGGTGATGCACTGCATGCCGGCCCACCGCGGTGAGGAGATCACCGACGAGGTGCTCGATGGCCCGCGCAGCCTGGTCTACGACCAGGCGGAGAACCGCCTCCACGCCCAGAAGGCCATTCTCGAATACGTGATGGGCTGACTCCGAAAGTCGGGCGCTGGGCGCCCGACTTTCTGGGCCGCAGGCGCTCGTCAGGGCCACAGGCGCTTCTCGTGGCGGGGCGCTGGTGGCACTCGGATCTCGCGCGTCCGGCGAGTTTTCGCGCCCGACTGGAACCGGCAAATCGGCGGCAACGCTGGCGGTGTGCCCATGGGCCCCGCGCGTCTTTGCCCACGGGTCTGCTCATCTTTTGCCGTCGGCACTCCGATGAAGGGCCGTGGATTGGGCGAACGCCCGGATCGGCGGAGTCACGCGTGAAAATCGATTGCGAGGTGTCGGAAGAGGATCTTGCAAGAGTGCCGCGCCTGGCGTCCGGCTGTGATCCGACGAGCCTCGATCTATCCCCAGCGGAGGGATTCTTGCTCTCGAGAATCGACGGACAAACCTCGTGGAAGCTCTTGCGAGAAATCGGAGGTCTCACCCCCGAACAGGTGGACCTCTGCATCGAGGAGTGGCTGATGGAGGGCTACATCGACATCGATGGCCGTCCACCGCGGGTCAAGCGTCGCGAGAGCGCGATCCCCGAGAAGCCGAAGCCGAAGCGCACGATGCTGCCGGGCGAGATCGACGAGTCGCTGATCGACGCCTCCCTCGACATCGACGAGGCCCTGCAGCGCGAGATCCTCGAGGTCGAGCAGCGCCTCGAATGCGACTACTTCACGCTGATGGGTGTCGGCCGCGACATCGACGCCAAGGATCTCAAGAAGACCTACTTCGCGCTCTCGAAGCGCTTCCACCCCGACCGCTACTTCCGCAAGAACCTGGGCGACTACGCCGATCGGCTCCACACCGTCTTCAAGGCGATCAGCGAAGCGTACGAACTGCTTTGCGACCCGGCGAGCCGCAAGGAGATCGAAGCCTCCCTCGCCGACCCCTATCGCGTCGAGACCTTCAGCGATCCGGGCGATCCGAAAGCCTCGAAGTCGAAGGCGGGCAAGCCGCTCAGCCCCGTCGAACGCCTACGCCAGCGCATGCGCTTCAAGGTGCCCGAGGGCGTGAGCGACGAGAAGTCGGCGCAGGGCGACGACCTCTACAAGGCCGCCCAGCAGTCGGAGCGTATGGGGCGCTTTGGCGAAGCCGCTGCCAACCTGCGCCTCGCCGTTGCGTTCAACCCCTTCAATCGCGAGTACAAGCGCGCCCTCGGTCGCCTGCAGGCGCAGATCGCGCGGGACCGCATCGAAGAACTGCTCGGCGCGCGTTCGGCGGGCCTGGCCGATACCGAGAAGGGCGAGGCGCGCAAGCTCGTGCAGGAGATGGTGCTCCACCGGCCGAAGGATCCCGAGATCGTTGGCCTCGCCGGGCGCACCTACGTCGAACTCGACGACGCGGATCGCGCGGAGGAATACGCCGATCGCCTCGAATCCCTGCTTCCCGACAACGGTGCCCACCACCGCATTCGCGCCATGGTGCACAAGCTGCGCGGCAACAAGGGGCACGCCGTCAAGGAACTCAACAAAGCGTTGGAACTGGATGCGAACGACACCGAAGCGCGGAAGCTGATGGCGATGCTTCGCGGAGGGTCGTCTCGCTAGGACTTGCTGCAGACCAGGCGGCCAGGACGCTGGCGCTTCTCTGCGGAAACGAAGGCAAGAGGAACGGAGGTAGACATGGGTCGCGTAATTGGGATCGATCTCGGGACCACGAATTCGTGCGTCGCGGTGGTGGACAACGGTCAGCCCGCCGTGGTGCCGAATACCGGTGGTTACAAGACGACACCTTCGATGTTTGCGATCTCCCAGGACGGCAAGCGTCTGGTGGGACATCTCGCGAAGCGCCAGGCGATCACGAATTCGAAGGACACGGTCTACGCCGCCAAGCGGCTGATCGGGCGTCGCTTCGATTCGGCCGAGGCCCAGCGCTCGATCGATCTTTGCCCCTACGAGATCGTGCGCGGCCCGAACGACGATCCGCGGATCAAGATCGGGAGCAAGACGTTCACCTGCCCCGAGATCTCTGGGATCATCCTGCGCGAGATGAAGCGCGTGGCCGAGGAGTACCTCGGTGAGCCCGTGCAGGAAGCGGTCATCACGGTGCCCGCCTACTTCAACGACACCCAGCGCCAGTGCACCAAGGACGCGGGCAAGATCGCGGGTCTCGAAGTGCTGCGCATCATCAACGAGCCCACCGCGGCCGCCCTGGCCTATGGCATGGGGCGCAAGGGCGACGAGAAGATCGCCGTCTACGACCTGGGCGGCGGAACCTTCGACATCTCGATTCTCGAGATGAGCGATGGCGTGGTCGAGGTGCTCGCGACGGCGGGCAACACCTTCCTCGGCGGCGAGGACTTCGACCGCCGGGTCGTGCAGCATCTCGTCGAATGGTTCCAGGAGAGCGAGGGCATCGACCTTCGCTCGGACACCATGGCGCTGCAGCGCCTGAAGGACGCCGCAGAAAAGGCAAAGTGCGACCTCTCGGTTCGCGAGAGCACGGAGATCAATCTCCCCTTCATCGCGAGCGACGCCCAGGGGCCGCGCCACCTCAACTACGAGCTCGATCGCGCGACGCTGGAAGGCCTCGTCGACGACATCGTGCAGGGCACCTTGAAGAGCGTCGAGCAGTGCGTGCAGGACGCCGGTCTCGGGGCCACGGACATCGACCAGATCGTGCTGGTCGGTGGCCAGACCCGCATGCCGCTGGTGCAGAACGCGGTGGCCGAGTACTTCGGCAAGCGCCCCCACAAGGGCGTGAACCCCGACGAGGTCGTGGCGCTCGGCGCGGCGATCCAGGGTTCGTCGCTGGTCGAAGAAGACGACAACGTGCTGCTGCTCGACGTGACTCCGCTGTCGCTGGGCATCGGCACCTTCGGCGGCCACTTCGCGCGCCTGATCGATCGCAACACCACGGTGCCGGTCAGCAAGGCGCACATCTTCACCACGACGCGGGACGACCAGTCTGCGGTGAAGATCCGCGTGTTGCAGGGGGAGAGCGACATCGCCCTCGAAAACGATCTGCTCGGGGAGTTCGTGCTGTCGGGCATCCGCCCCGCACCCAAGGGCGAGCCCGAGATCGAGGTCAGCTTCGACATCGATGCCAACGGCATCGTTTCCGCCTCGGCGCGCGACACGGCGACGGGCAAGGAGCAGTCGATCACCGTCAACGCCACCGGGACGCTTTCCGACGAAGAGATCAGCCAGATCATCGAGGAAAACGAACTCTACGAAGTGGAACTCAAGGAGTAACTCCGAGCGATGTCGGAAGACCGTTCCGAAGAGATCGCGGCGTTGCTCCAGGAAGGGCTCGACGCCTACGGCGAAGACGATGTCGGCCGCGCGATCGGGGCCTGGCGCAAGGTGCTGGCCATCGACCCGAGCCATGCCGAAGCGCTGGACTTCATCCAGACCGCCGATCGCCGCAGCGTTCCGCGCGAAGAGACTGCCCCCGAGCGACGCACCGAGCGCGCGCGCGACGACGCCTGGGCCGAAGCCCGCAGGCAGATCGCGGCCGGCGAGCTCGAAGAGGCGCTCGAACTGCTCTCGCGCTCGATCGAGGGTGCGAGCTTCTCCCTCGAACGCGAGGCGACGATCGAACTCGTGCGCAGCACGCTGTTCTGCGATTACCGCACGACGGTCGGTGATCTCGCCTCGGTTCCAGTGGTGATCGCCGACCCGAGCGAACTCACCCAATACAACCTGCCCGCCAATGCGGGCTTCCTGCTCAGCCTGCTCGACGGCGTCACGGATCTGGAAAGCCTCGTGACCGTTTCGGGCATGGACACCTTCGAAGCCCTGCGCACCACGCGCAAGCTGATCGATGTCGGCCTGGTCGAGATGCAGGCCCCCGCGATCGAGGGAGCGCCCCTTGAGTGACGCCCAGGGACAATCGCTGCTCGACTTCCTCGAGGCACCGGTGCTGGTCGGTGATCCCGATGGCAACGTCGTCTTCGCCAACGAAACCTTCATCCGCGATCTCTGCCCGGGTGGAGAGCAGCCCCACGGCATGCCGCTCGCGTTGTTGTTCGCCGGTGGCGGGCGCGAGGCGGTCCTGACCGCCGTCGCCGAGGTCTGCTCGAGGGGCGAGAGCGTGAAGTTCCGCCTGCGCGAAGGCGGCAACGGCTACCTCGCGCTGGCCTCGCCGATCCAGCACGAAGAGAGTCGCGTCGGCGTGATCATCCAGCTCACCGATGAACCGAGCATGGATTCGCGCCTGCTCGACTTCCACCGCGAGATCCAGGAGCCCCTCGACGAGACGAACGCCTGCCTCGAAGAGCTGCTCGAAGCGACCGGTGGACGCCGTCACGAACGCTTCCGCGATCTCGTCGAGCGCGGCACCCAGGCCCTCGTGCGCGCCCGCAAGTGGAGCGAAGAGCTGCACACCATCCTGTGCGGTGGCCGCCCCAAGATGAGCACCGACACGGTGAACCCGGGGCGTGTGCTGCATCAGGTGGAGGGTCGACTCGCCCCCGAGTTCAACAAGGCGCGCTGTCGACTCGACGTGCTGATCGACCCGAAGCTCGAGGGCGCTCTCGGCGACGAAACCCTGCTCGAGACGGCCCTCGTGCGATTGATCCGCCAGCGCCTCTCGGACGCGCCGGTCGACGGCGCTCTCGGCTTGCTCGCACGCAATACCGATGGCGACACCGGGCCCGGCGTCCTGATCTCGGTGGTCGATCCCGGGATGCCCGTGGCTTCCGCGGAAGGCGACGCGGGTTCGCTGGCCGACGACGAAGGGCAGGGCGACGCCGCGGTCC
>JANQEL010000191.1 GCA_028278345.1 Myxococcota bacterium | reverse complement strand
GGACCGCGGCGTCGCCCTGCCCTTCGTCGTCGGCCAGCGAACCCGCGTCGCCTTCCGCGGAAGCCACGGGCATCCCGGGATCGACCACCGAGATCAGGATGCCGGCCCGGATCGACGACTTGGATGGCCCGCCGGTCGGTCGCGCCCGCTCACGCTGACACGACCGACCCCGGGTTCGAACCCGACTGCGATGCGCACAGGTCAGGGCAGGTCGATGAGCTCGACCCAATCGCTGGCTTCATCGGTCACCGAACCGTTCGTACCCGAGGGATCCGCGACCCAGAGTTTCTTGTCGTCCTGCTCCCAGCAGAGATCGCCAGCGAATTTGCCCACGAAGGCGGTGCAATCCGTCGCATTGACCAGGTTGGCCCCCAGGACCCGCCCGGTGGCCTTGGCCGGCGAATTGTGCGGCGTGCGGACCTGAATCCGCCCAGCGGTGTACTTGATCTCGGTTCCCGTCTTGAACGCATCGCTCAACGACACGTCGGGACCACCGGGGTAGAACTGATTCATCGTGCGCTCGATCGCGACCGACGCCGAGTTCGAGTAGTGATTCGAGATCGAGGTGTAGCCCGCGGCGTGGTTCAGGCGAACCTGGGTGACCGAGTTCTCGAAATGGGTGTTGGCGACGTGGACGTTGCACGAGGCCTGCACGTCGATTCCGATGTCATTGCCCTCGATCACCGAGCCGTCGATCCAGATCTGCGAGCACGACGAGGGCTGCATCGGACTCCCGTTGGTCTCGATGAGCAGCCCGGTCGTACTGAATCGAAGCTCGGTCGAAACACGCCAGGCGTTGCTCCCCGCGAACGTGCTCGTGCTCGGCAGCCCGGTCACGTACATGGCAGTCGTCCAGTAGTCCGACGAGCCACCCCGGATGTGCCCCCGGAGACAACCCTTGATCACCAGCCCGTAGCCGGGCCAACCGGCGCCGAGCCCATCGATGCGCACGTTCCGCAGGTCCGTATCCCCGACATAGATAGTGTCGCCACACACGACCCCGGCGACGTTTTCGTCGCGCTGGTTGTTTCCTCCGAGGTGGATCTCGAGGTTCTCCATTCCCGTGTGTCGACCGGCGATATGGAGACAACGAACCTCGCCCACCTCGGTGAGCGACGATCCGGTCGGCGGATTGATGCACTTGATGGTCGTGCCCTCTCGCCCGTGGCCGATCAGCGTGACGTTCTGCTTCAGCGTGATTCCGCTCGTCACGGTTCCCGACTGGAGATCGACTGTCGTTTCGCCCGGAGGAGCCATCACGAGACCCCCGCCATCCGTGTTCGCGGCATCGATCGCTTCCTGAATCCCACCGGTGGAGCTGCCGCTTGCGTAGTCGTCCGCCAGGTAGATGCCCGTCTCCGATTGTTTCTCGTCGTCGACCTCCTCGACCGCGGCCTGGACATCGGTCGCAGAGACGTTCCCCGCTGGCGTGAACGGAATGTCGTCGGCATCGACGATGGCCTGTGCAGCATTGACGTGAACCACCAGGGCCACCACAACCCACAAGAGCACGCGACGTCGATCGAACTCAATGCACATCTTGGATCCTCCAATCCTGGTCTTCGCTTGGACGGCACCGTTTCGCGACCGCACCGTCGTTTCTGATCAGCATCCGCCGGCTCGGCGCTCGACCGCGCGAGACAACGCAGCTCCCTTCGATGACCACGACCGCGTGCGCCATCGGAGCGACGCCAATTTACACGTTGATGCGTATACCACCACCCGACCGGGACAGGACACGCTTCGCACGCGATCCGCGGATGACAACATGATGTGTATATCCCACGATCATGGACGAGCGGACGACTCGAAAAAGGGGGGCACCCCCGGCGTCTGGTCTCACGCATCGACCCGCGACGAGCCCCCAACGGCTCTACGCCGACACCCGCCTGGCGTCCGGCCGGACCCGACGCGTAATGGCCGGCGCGAGCGCAACAAGCGCGACACGCGGGAGCTTCTCTACCTGATCTTTCGACCGCGCGCGGAGTCTGTCTTCGCGCGGCTTCCCACGAGCCTGCGCGAAGGAGAGTTGGTGGTCGATGGGCTGATGGTGCTGTTCGGGGCCTTCCTTCGGATGTACGGCCGCGAACCGGCTCTCGCCCGCCTCTTCGTGGGCGAGCTGCTCTTTCGCGTGGACCAGGTGGAAGAGATGCGAGTCCTCGCGGGCGTACTCGGCGCCCGCGTCGCGCGCATCGGCGCCCGGCCGACGCCCTCTTCGGGGAGCTGCACTCACGCCGGGCACCCCGGGTGCGGTGGCTCCAGAATCAATCGCGGCGGATCGGCCGGATGGGACAGCTCGAGGGCTCGCTCGCCTGTCGCCTGTGCAACGCGGTGCTCCGAATCGTGCCGAACACGGCAAACCTGCGTGCATTGCAGCAGATGGCCCGCGCGGAGATCTGACCGCCGCCCCGAATCGATTCCAGGTTCACGACGCACACGAATGCTGCGGAATGGTCACGTTTGGGCCGCGTCGGGCTCCCGATCGGCCGAGACGCGATCAGAGCGAATACTTGTAACCGCGCCGAGTTTCGATCGTCTTTAGTAGGGGGAGTGTCCGTTTGCGTGCGGAGCGGTCCCCTCCCCCTGTCCATGGACCCCGATCAAACAGGACCCACCAACGATGAATCATCTCATGCAGTTCCGAACGGTGCGCCAACTCTCCTCGCGACCCGCGGCCCGCTTCCTGGTTGGCTGTGGACTCGCCGCCCTTCTCATGTCGATCGCGGCGACGGTCGCCCACGGGGCGCCCCGCGATGTCCAGATGCGGGAGTTCGACTTCGTCGACTCGGTGATCGAGATCAAGAACTTTGGTGCGGTGAGTGAAGATCTCAGCGGCTGGCGATTCTGCTCCCACGACGAGGATCAGGTTCGTCGCTACTCGAGCGCGACGGGTCTAAACGGGGTCGTTCTGGCACCCGGCGAATCCATCTTCATCCACTTCCTGAACGACGCGCCCGTTGGTGACCCGAGCCGCATCAACGCAAGCTCCCTCGGCGCCTTCGCGACCCCGTTCGACCGCGGGCCCTTTGCGATCCAGCTCTACTTCGCCCCCGTGAGCTTCGGCAACGGCAACACCATCGCGGATCACGCCCAGTGGAGCGTCGCCGGTGTCGACGACATCTCGGCGGACGAACGATCCGACGAGGCGGAAACCGGTGGCGTCTGGGTCGACCAGTCCGAGTGGATCTCGACGACGGCGATCACGGGCGCGATCGAACTCGCACCGGCATCCGAAGGCGGGGTGCTGCATTCGCCCGCGGACTACAACGCGACGACCCCCGCAGTACCGGGGTCCGGCCCGATCGCCCTGACCCTCCTCGCGGCGTTCCTCGCGAGCTTCGGCCTCTACAGGACCAGACTCGCCGTCCGCTGAAACCGCGATGGGCGAGGGGCGTCGTCGCCGTCTCGACGCCCGGCCGGGTCGATGGGAGCCGGCATCGAACCGACGATCGCCTGGGCGATTCGGCGTCGGGCTGATCGTCGCGTCGATCAGCCGCGCGGTCGCTTGAGCCAGATCGAGGTGACGCGGCCGGCGGGGGGTTCGCTCACGGTCGTGATCTCGCCCCCCATGTTCTTGATGATCTCGCCGACCATGCGGGCGTGTTCGAGATGGACCGCGGCGTCGCCCTGCCCTTCGTCGTCGGCCAGCGAACCCGCGTCGCCTTCCGCGGAAGCCACGGGCATCCCGGGATCGACCACCGAG
>JANQEL010000177.1 GCA_028278345.1 Myxococcota bacterium | reverse complement strand
CGATTCCGGGGCTATTCGCGGCGAGTCGGCACGAGCGATGGAATCTCCATGTCGCTCCCGGGCGTATGGCATTCGCGGCACTGCCGATCCACGCGCGGGCGGTTCATGAAGTAGGCGATCCCATCGCCGTCCGTCTCGTGTACGGAGTGACAGGCGACGCAGCTCGGCGCATCCGCGGCTTCGTCGTGGGCCGGGTGCCCGTGGTAGGACTCGACCGTCCAGCCGGGGGCGGCCGAGTGTCGAAAGGTCGGGTGACACTCGAGACACAACGCGGCCGATAGATCGAAGGACATACCGCGGGGTTCTTCGAAGTCGGAGACGAAGTAGCGGATGCCATCTCGCGCGGAGAGCAACTTCACCCGCAGGCGCTCGACGGGGCCCGAGCCCGCATGGCAGTCGATGCAGCGGAAGGCCGGGTCGTCGCGTTCTTCGAGCCAGGCCCGTCCGTGCAGGCTTGCGAGGCTCACCGGGGTGATCCGGTCGAACTCCTCGCGAGTCTCGATGTGGAGCGCTGTTCCGCTCGGGAGGTGGCAGGCATTGCAGAAGTCGTTGTCCTGCTCGGCGCGATCGCTTCCGACCCACGACAGCGTACCGAGCGTGAACGCACACGCCGCGGCAATCGCGAACCCCCGCATCTCCTGCTCGCTCCTTTCGGCAGCCGAACGTCAGCAAGACGACCGCCGAACGCCAGCAGAGCAAGCCTAGCCGCTTTGGTTCATTGGCCGAAGTCGACCGGCAGCGACTCCACGCGCGAGAACATCGCCATGCGCATCCACTCGATCTGGTCGTCGAGGAGCTTTGCGTCTTCGGGGATCACGTCGAGGGCGGCGTCGAGCATGATGCCCATTTCGAGTTGGGCGAGGTTGGCACCGATGCAGTAGTGCGTGCCGCGGCCGAAGATCGTGAGGTCGCGGGTGTCGCGGTGGAGGTCGAAGCGATCCGGGTCGGGAAAGACCGAGGGGTCGCGATGGGCCCCCTTGAAACTCAGGAAGAGCGGTTGTCCCTTCTTGATCGATTTGCCGTGGAACTCGAAGTCCTCGACCGCGTAGCGCGGAAGGCCCGCGGCGCCGAAGTCGAAGCGGAGCATCTCGCGCACTGCGTTCGGCATGAGCGATCGATCCGCGCGCAGCTCGGCCATCTGCTCGGGGTGATGGAACAGCGTGCGAAGCCCCATCGTTGCGCCGACCGCCGTCGTCTCGGATCCCGCAGCTACCAGACCTGCGATCACGAGGATGATCTCGTCGACGGTCGCGGGATCGTCCTCGTCGTGCTTGGCCAGGAGGTCGGAGATCAGGTCTTCCTGCGGATGTGCACCGCGTTCGCGCGCGAGTTCGCCGACCCATTCGCACAACTCGACGATCGCGCGCTCGGCGATCTTGCGCGCTTCGGGGTCGAGCAGCGGGCTGATGCCGCTGATCACCTCGCGCGCCAGGTTGCGAAAGCGCACCTCGTCGTTCTCTTTCGCCGGGATGCCGGTAATGCGACTGATCACCGTGTTGGGAATCGGCGAACAGAACTCGCTCACCAGATCGACCACCCCCGAGCGACCGCGCAGCTTCGCGGCGAACTGCTCGACCACGTCGCGGATCTGCCCCTCCATGCGCTTGACCCCGCGCGGCGTCATCGTCTTCGAGACCAGGTTGCGCATGCGCTGATGCTCGTCTTCGGGAGCGGAGAAGAAGTTGTGCTCCGACATCCAGCGCAGATAGCTGCCTTCGGGCGCGGGCACGTGCCCCTGGAAGTAGCGGCGATCGTTGTTCACTCGCGGATCGATGAAGAGCTGACGCACGTCGTCGTAGCGGGTGATCATCCACGCATCGAGCGGCTCGATGTAGTGAACCGGATCGTTCTCGCGCAGCTCCGCGAGGATGTCCTCCGGCTTCTCGAAGTAGGCCTCGCTGAGCAGCGGGTCGTTCGCTGAGGTGGGTTCACTGGCGGTCGCAGACATTGCGGTCTCCCGGAAGCGCGGGCGCGGGCGCTTCGAATGATGGGAGAAGGTATCGCGATGTCGCCTGAATCAGTCGGGCTGCGACATTCGCGTTTGGCGCGTGACGCCAAGCCACACGAGCAGGGCGAGCAGCACGAGCGAACCGGGGCCATTCATCGCGGGGACGGTTGGAGGCGCGAACTCGGCGAGCACGAGGCCCTCGGCTGGAACCGTGAAGGTCGCGCCCGTTCCCGCCTGCTGCACGATCCCCACGGCGGGGGTATCAAAGGTAAACAGAGTCGTGGGCACTGCGGGAAGGCCCTCGAAAGAGACCTCGGAAGTGCGCGCAACGACGTTGCGATTGGCCAGGAGCACCCAGGTGTGCCCCAGTGCATCACGGCTCGCGAGCACCGCGCCGAGCCCGGCGTCGAGGTAGCCGTCTTCCAGACCCGTGGGTGGGATGCGAACCGCACCGTCGGTGATCACCTTCGAGAGCAGTTCGTACGCGTGGTAGGCCGGTTGCGGCGTGAGGTCGTACTCGAGCAGGCCCAACCGCACGAAGTTGGGAAGGAAGTTCCAGAAGATCGCGTGATGGGCACGGTCGAGCCCCGCCGCGGCGCCCAACGCGAGCACCGTCGTCACGTGTAGCGCCGGCAGCATGCTGCCGTGGTAGACGGGGTCGCCCGCTGTGCCCTCGAGCTTCGAGCCCCACTCGCCGAGCACCAACTCGACATCCTGGAAGTTCGTGGTCGTGGCCGCCGCCGCCGCGACGGATTCGATCTGGCCCACGACGTCGAGGGGATCGTTCGAATAGCCGTGGAAGGAAATGAAATCGATCGGGATGAAGCCGCCGGGGATCGGCACCGAGTCGAAGGCCGTAAGCGTCGCGACCGCACTTCCGGCCGAAGCGAACCCGCCGAGGCCGAAGCGCAGGTTGGCCGCATTGGGATGGCTCGATGCCGCGCGATAGCTGTCGAGTTCGAGCAGCGTCGGGATCGCCATGTCGAACCAGCGATCGAGTGGGCCGCCGAGGTTTTCGTACGACGGATCCCAGAACTGCGGCACTTCGGGTTCGTTCCAGACCTCGAAGTGGGTCACCGGGCGTCCGGGTTCGGCGCCACGTCCCTCGACGATGCGTTCGACCATGCCCGCCACCGCCGAAGCGAAGACGGCGTTGTCCGCGGGGTGCACATTGTTGACTTGGTTCATGAAGCTCCACGAACAGTCGGTGCGGTTCGGGGTCGGGTTCACTGCGAGGGCACGCGGCATCGAATCGATGGAGACGAAGGCCGTCGCGCCGAAGGCGCTGGCGATGTCGATCACCGAGCGCACGTAGGCGAGGCCGTAGCGGCTGTCGTCCAGGGTGTCGGCGAGGGAAACGGGGCCGCCATCGTCGGTGAACCAATCGCGAGCCGCGATCAGGTCGAGGTCCGTCGAACCCAGTGGCGCTTGATGGCCGGGCTGGTTGCAGGGAGTCGTGTCAGTCAATGCGGGGAGCAGCTGCGTGCCGCCCTCCCAACGTCCGACGCCGACGCGCCAATCCGAGAACCCCACGGCGTTCATCGCGGGAATCAGGCCGGGCACCTGGTCGTAGGCGAGCAGGTCTCCCGAAAGGTCGTATTGCCCGAGCAGGTTGGGGGAAAGGGCTTCCGTCGGGGTCGCGCTGTCGAGGGCGATGTTCCAATCCGCCGCCTGGGCCCGTGCGCCGTGCAGACAGCAGGAGAGAAGAAGGAAGAAAGCAAGCGGGAACGTCTGTCGGGGGAATGGGCGCATCATGCTGGCTTCGTGCCGGGAGTCCCACGGCCGTATGACGGGGCATCGCATCGAAGTGTCGAAAATTTCGTGGAAAATTTTCACACTTCTCGTCAGGGCGGGGTAAATTGGCTTCGCGTGGCCGTGTCGCGGCCCGCCGGCCCTGATTCATCGCCCCTGTCATCGAAGGACCCTGCGATGCGACTTCCCGAATCGTTTCAGACGTTTACCCCGTTTAGTCGCCCTCGGGCGGCTTCCCTCTCGGCCCTCGTCTTTGTGCTCGTGGCCGCCGTGGCCCTCGGAGGCTGCGGGCAGGGCGGTGGAAGCGCGCGCGACGGCGATGAGGCGAGCGGTGAGACCGGCTCGGTCAGCATCTTCCTCACCGACGCCCCCGGCGACGAGTTCGATCAGATCCTGATCGACATCGAGGGCATCACGCTGATCGGCGGCGGGCCGCAGGTCGAGATCTTCGACGGCAGCGTGACGGTCGACCTGCTCGACCTCGAGAACTTCTCCGACCTCTTCGTTCATGCCGACGAAGTTCCGGCGCGCGATTACACGAAGGTTCGACTTCACGTGAGCCGCATTCGCCTGGTGCGCGAAGGCGATAAGTC
>JANQEL010000131.1 GCA_028278345.1 Myxococcota bacterium | reverse complement strand
GGGCGGCGCGATCTTGCCGCGCACGTGGGGCTCGGGGTCGGGGGGCGCCGCGATGTCGCCGTCGATCAGGACCACTACAAGGTCCTCGGCGAGCTCGAGTAACCACCGGGAGCCTGTCCGAGTAATCGGTGACTCGGTTCTCCCTCCCCCTGGAAGGGGGAGGGTTGGGGTGGGGGGGCACCGTCGACACCAGCACAACGACGTCGAGATGCTGAGGCCGATGGTGGCGCGAATCAAAGCCAACACCGGACGCCAGGCCAAGGAGCCATCGGCCGACTTTGGGTACCTCTCGGACGACAACCTCGAAGACCTCAGCTGGCGACCGCTCCGTGGCCTCGCAAAGCGCCCACTCGAGTGGGCGCTGGTCTGCACCGCCCACGATCCGACGAACAGCGCGGTTCGCCCTTCGACTCCGCCCGCGCTTCGCGCGGGCTCCGCTCAGGGCGAGCGGAAGAGGGTAGCTCCGCTCAGGGTGAGCGGAAGAGGGGAGTCGGACAGGCCGCTAGAGCGCCGAACAGGTTGAAACGCGAGTCATGCCGCCGCCTTCCGCCGCGCCGACTTCGCGGTGGCGGCCGCGGTGGACACGCGATGGATAGTCTCTAGGTTTTGAATGGCGGAGGCTCGGCGGAGGTCGTACAGGTTGTTGCGGGTTCCCCGGTAGCGAGCTCTCGGACCTTTGCGCTGCGCGATGTGGGCGAGACGGTGTTCGATCCCGGTTCGTTCGCGTAGACGCCGACGACCGGGCTTGCTCGCCTGCAACGTGCGAAGACGTTTCTGACGGCGTTCGTCTTCAGCGATTCTGACAGAGCGGCCAAGACCGGAAGCGGCGTGCGTACACTCGGCGCGAAGCGAGCAGCTTCCACACGCGTCGGGATCAAACTCGACGGTTTCTCCCCAGTCGAAGTTCTCGACCTCGCCAGCAGGACACGTGATGGTCTTGGCACGCACGTTGATGACGAAGTCAGTCTTGTCGAACAGGTCGACGCGGTTGTTTCGCACGGGCCACGGCTTGCATACGATCGTACCGCCGTCCTCCTCGATGTCGTTGACGGCGTCGGCATTCAGGTAGCCGCGGTCGATCAACAAATCGCCAATGCTGGCGCCTTGACGATCAATATCGTCCTTGAGGTCGGACGCAGCTTTCTGCTCTGGTACGTTTGCCGGGGTCAGCGCGCAGGCGAGGATGAGACCGGTGGTGAGGTCGGCGGCCAGATGCTCTTTGTACCCGTTGAACCGCTTGCTCTTGCTCTTGCGCCCATGGCGCATTTCGGGATCCTCGATCGACACGCGACGGTCCTTCGCGACGCCTGTGCGGATCTGCATCCTGCCGTCGTCTGCTTGTTCGAGATCTTGCTCCTCAACTTCGTGGATCGCTTCGATGTACGGCTCAATCGCGGCTTCCGTGGCCAACTCCGGCTGCTTGGTTTCGATCCACTCGACGAGCGCATCCACCTCCTGCGCGAGT
>JANQEL010000125.1 GCA_028278345.1 Myxococcota bacterium | reverse complement strand
GTCGATGAAGACTTCCACCGCGAAGCCGGTGTGGGTGTGACCGACCGAGCGCCACCACAGAATCGGTACGCCTGTGTCGAGCAGCTTCTGCGTCACGAGCAGGTCATCGGTCGCATACGCGAGGTTGTTCGCACCTTCGACGACCGTGGGGTCGATGCCGTTCTTCATCCGCGCTTCGGCCGGCGTGCCCTTGTACCAGCTCTGTCCTGCGATCGTCTGGTTCCACCCGAGGAGGGTTCCGTCTCGGCCCATCGCCCCGCTCAGGCGGTGCGCGACGATCGGACGGTAGTAGCCTCCGCGAATGTCGTCCTCGCGCGTCCACATGATCTTCGTTGGACGTCGCTCGGAAGCCGGGCCCGGTTGCGCTGTGAAGACGTGGGCGATCTCCTTCGGGAAGTGCGAGTCGTGTTGCGAGCGTCGCCCGAAGCTTCCCCCGGCGAGCTGGTTCGCGATGCGCACCTTCTCCAGCGGTAGCCCAAGGGTCGACGCGATCGCGCCATGGTCGCGACCCGGTCCCTGACAGCCGTAGGTCACCAGCACCCCATCGCTTTCCGGATCGTTTTCGATCAGCGCGTCGAGGGGCTCCATCGAAGCGTGGGCGAGGAAGGGGAAGGAGTATTCGGCCTCGGAGACGTAGGTATCTCGGCGCTTGCCGGCAGCCTCGATGGCCGCGACGGCATCGCCCCTGCGCGCGGCGTCGATGCCCGGGGTCTCCGCTTCCTTCCGGAAGTGGGCCATGATTTCTTCGCTCGATCGCTTCTCCGCGGCGTCGTCGTTCCATTCGACAGAGAGCGCGCGGCGCCCCTTGATGGCCGACCAGGTGTTCGCGGCGTACACCGCAACCCCTTCGGGCACTTCGCGCACGGCTACCACGCCGGGCGTGGCTTCGGCCTGGGTCGCATCGAAGGACGCGACCTTCGCCCCGAACTTCGGGGGGCGCTCGACCACGGCCGTGAGCATGTCGTCGCGAAAGTGATCGAGGGCGAACATCGCCTGCCCGGTGCTCTTCTCCACGCTGTCGATGCGCGGCATCTCGTGACCGATGTAGATGAACTCCTCGGGCGACTTGAGGCGCGGCTTCTCGGGCAGCGGGCGGCGGCTCGCGGCCTCGACGAGTTCGCCGAAGCGTGCGCTTCGCTCGCTGGCCGGATGCGAAACCACGCCGCGGGAGACGCGGATCTCCTTCGCGTCGACGCCCCATGTTTCTGCGGCCGCCTCCACGAGCATCTGGCGCGCGGCCGCACCCGCGTTGCGCATCTGGTAGTAGGCGTTGGCGATCGCCGAGGAGCCGCCGGTGCCCTGGACTCCCCAGTGGAGGTTCGCGTACTTCTCGCGATCCGCGGGCGCGGCTTCCACGCGCACCCGGGACCAATCGGCGTCGAGTTCGTCGGCGACGAGGGTCGAGAGGCCCGTGTAGGGGCCCTGGCCCATTTCGAAGTGCTTCGCGATGACGGTGACGATGTCGTCGCTCCCGATGCGCACGAAGGCATCGGGGGCGAACTCGGGTTCGATCGAGCTGGGAGCGGGTGTTCTCGCGATGGCATCGTCGGAGGCCTTGGCGAGCTGGGGGCTGCGCGTTCCGTCCGAAGCGCAACCGAGGAAGCCGACACCGAGCACCAGGGCGCCGCTGCCCGAAACGAAGGTGCGTCGCGAAATGTGCTGCGCGGAGATCGATTCGTGCTTCGACATCAGGCTTCCTCCTTCCGCGCGACGGCCGCGTCCTTCACGGCCTGGCGAATCCGCGAGTAGCAGTTGCAGCGGCACAGGTTGCCCTTCATGGCGTCGTGGATCTCGCCTTCGCTCGGGGACGGGTTCTGCTCGAGCAGTGCGACGGCGGACATGACCTGCCCCGACTGGCAGTAGCCGCACTGGGGCACGTCGCTCGCGATCCAGGCGTCTTGTACCGCCTTCGCGCTCGCGCCCTCGAGTCCCTCGATGGTTCGGATTTCCTTGCCTGCGAGCGTGGAGGCCGGCGTGACACACGAGCGGATGGCGCGGCCATCCACGTGGACGGTGCACGCACCGCACTGCGCTACGCCACAGCCGTACTTCGTTCCCGTGAGCTGCAGCTCGTCGCGCAGCACCCAGAGCAGGGGGATGTCGTCGGGAAGGTCGAGTTCGTGGGTCTCGCCGTTGACCTTGAGCTTCATGCGGGCCTCCTATCGCCGAGCTGGCAGTCTAGTTCGTGCGGGAACGCAATCGAAAGAGGTAGGCCTCCACGACGCTCGGGTTGCGCGGCGCGTTGCCGTATTTCTCCTCGTAGACTTCGCTGAAGCGATCGAACTCCGCCTGGTCCTCGACGCGCACGGCAGCGAGTTCGTAGATCTTTTCCTCGATGCGCACACGAACGCGCGGGTCGGCTTCCATGTTCTCGATCCAGGTCGCGCGATTGGCCCCCGCGTGGACGTACAGGACATCGTCGATGCCGGTCGCCCAGATGTTCACCGAGTAGGGCTCCGCCGGGTTCGTCTCCAGCTGGACCGTGTCGATCTCGGAAGTGAAGCCCCAGTCGGCCGGCGCGGGGCTCGATGCGCCTTCCAGCGCGCCTCCGGGGAAGAGCACGAATGGGCCGCTACACGCGGTCAGGCCCAGGGAGAGGGTCGTTGCCATCAGAACCAGGGTCTTCGAAGTCATCGGAATTCCTCCTATTCCATGTTGTCGAAGTGATCGGAAATGCGTTCGCGAATGTGGCGGAGCAGGTCGAGGTGCTCCTTTGCGCCGAGTTCGCCGCCGAGGGTGCGCATGCAGAGATGCGTCACCCCGGTGTCACGACGTGCGCGGACGAGGCCGAGCCATTCCTCTTCGCTGCGGCCGGGAACGCCCACGCCGCTCTCGGCGCCGATCTCGCTCGGGTCGCGTCCGGCCTTGCGGGCGTGCGCGTCGATCTGGGCGCGGATCTCGCCGAACTGCCCGGGGGCGCAGATCGCGAACCAGCCGTCGGCGTGCTTGCCGATGCGCTCGAGCACCTTCGGCCCCGGAACGCTGGCGCCGCCGATCCACATGGGGATCGGGCGCTGGATCGGCAGCGGGTCGATGCCATTCTTGCTCACGCGATCGAACTCACCCTCGAAGGAGAGCTCCGGTTCGGTCCACAGGCGCCGCAGCAGCTGCATCTGTTCAGTGCATCGGCGCCCGCGCGTCGAGAAGTCCTGCCCGAGGGAGCCGTACTCGCGTCGATGACCGCCGACCCCGACCCCGAGCCGCAAGCGTCCGCCCGAGAGGATGTCGATCTCGGCGGCCTGCTTCGCGAAGAGCACCGTCTGGCGCGCCGGGAGCACGATCACCGATGGCACGAGTTCGATCTTCCCGGTGAACCCGGCCACCCACGCGAGCAGGGTCATCGGCTCGTGGAGATGCCCCGAATCCTGCCGCGCGATCTGCTCGGGGATTCGCAGATGCGTGTAGCCCAGCTCTTCGGCGAGTTGGGCGAAGTCGCGGATCGCGACCAGGTCGTCTTTCAGTTCGCGGACGGGAAGTGAAACCCCGATGCGCATGGTGTCGCTCCTGGGTTGTTGGTTCCGACTGGCCTCAGGCGCCTTCTTCGAAGTTCGAAGCCGCGTTGGCGGCGGCGAGCTCGTCGAGTCGCGCCTGGGCGTAGCCGAGGATGTGGGAGTGGGTGGGGATCATGAAGCGCTCGGCCTTCAAGCCCTCGACGGCGATGCGCGCCGCAGCGTCGGGCGAGATCGATGGCGGAAACGGGTGTTCGGTATCGAGCAGGGACGGATCGAGGTTCGGAATGGGCGACGGCCCACCGAGGTGATCGGGGCGACGGTCGCCGCTCCGCCCGATCTCCGTGGCCACCGGGCCGGGCATCAGCACCGATACGCCGATGCCATCGGCGGCGAGTTCGTAGCGGAGGATGTCCCCCATGTGGAGCACCCCGTGCTTGGTGATGCCGTACATGCCGAGCCCCACGCGACGCAGGGCGTGGGGAATGGCGACGCTGTTCTCCGAGCCCGTGAGCATGACGTGGCCGCTGCGCCCGGCTTCGCGCACCTGCCCGACGTAGGCGCGAACGGTGTCGAGCACGCCCAAGAGGTTCACCCGCATCAACCATTCGATGTCGCCCTGATCCATTTCGAGGATCGGCGCGAAGGTGCCGATTCCCGCGTTGGCGCAGCACAGATCGATCGGCCCCTGCTCCTGCCAGGCGGTGGCGATCACCTCTCCGAGGTGCTCGCGGCGGGTGACGTCCGCCACGTAGAACTCGGCTTGCCTTCCTTCCCTGCGCACGAGTTCGGCGGTTTCCTTTCCGGTGTCGGCTTCGATGTCGAGCAGGGCGAGGTTCGCGCCTTCGCGTGCGAGGGCGACGGCGAGGCTTCGCCCGATGCCGGTGGCGGCGCCGGTGATCAATACGGTCTTGTCCTTGAAGTCCATGGTGAATCCTCTGGGTGATTCCAATCGCGCGCGCGCTGGGCGCTCGCGCTCAGGGGTTGTCGAAATCCGGTAGCGGATCGATCTGCAGATACGTGCAGACCGAAACCAGGAGTTCGTGAACGAACTCCGCGTCGCTCCGCGCCGACATCTTCATGAAGCTCGCTTCGTCCTCGAGGCGCGTGCGCACCATGGAGGAGAGCTGCTGCTGAACGAACTCGATGGCGAGTTCGGGGTCGGGGTGGCCGATCTCATTGCTTCGCGAGCGCAACAGCCCGTTGATCCCGTCGTGAAGCACGCGATAGATCTCCAGCAGCCGTTCCTGCAACGCGACATCGTTCTGCGCGACGGCGTAGCCCGCTCGCTTGAACTTCGGGCGATCGCGCCCGGTCTCGAGTGCGAAGGTCACGTAGTCGCGCATGATGTCGGCCACCGATGCGCCTTCCCAACGCTCGGGCGCGATCGCTGCTTCGGTCGTGGCGCGGAGCTCTTCGCACATCCGGTCGAACACGGCGTAGAGCAGGGTCTGCTTGTCACGAAAGTGGTGGTAGACCGAACCCACCGAACAATTCGCCCGGGTGGCGACATCGGCTACCGACGTGGCCTCCACCCCCTTGTCGCCGAGAAGCTCCGCCGCCGCCTCGAGCAACTTCTCCTGGGTCTTCTGGCTGCGCGACTGCTGGCCGCTGCGCACCCAACGAAGATCGGAAGTTCTGTCTCTGCCTGACATCTGGAGTTCCCGATGCGTTCGAAGGCGGGGGAATCAGAAGTCGAAGGTCTGCCCGACCATCTCTTCCGAGACGGTCCAGAGCTTGCGGGCGGCCTCCGAGTCGACGGCGAAGGAGCGAACGCCGCCCGGGGCGTTCTCGCGGTCGTCGACCTCCGCGACGTGCACGTCTTCGAGGTAGAGCCCGCCGCGCCCTTCGAGTTCGGGGGCCGTCGCGGCGTAGACCGAGGTCGCCGCGCCCTGTTCGACACTCTTCATCTTGAGTTCGGTGCCCCTCGCGGCTGCGCGTTCGCGCATCATGGTGAGATCGTCGGGCACCATGTGGCGCGCGAGCTCGGTCATGATGACGCCCGGGTGGATCGCGTTGGCGCGCACGCCGCGATCCTTCAGGCGCCGATCGAGTTCGACGGCGAAGAGCACGTTGGCGGTCTTGGCCTGCCCGTAGGATGCCCACTTATCGTACTCGCGCTTTTCGAAGTGGATGTCGTCGAACACCACGGGCGAGCGTTCGTGACCCAGCGAGCTGACGGAAACCACACGCGCGGGCGCACCCTTGATCAACGCGGGAACCAGGAGCCCCGTCATCAGGAAGTGGCCGAGGTGGTTCGTGCCGAACTGCATCTCGAAGCCATCGCTCGTCTTCTCGAAGGGGCAGGCCATCACGCCCGCGTTGTTGACGAGGATGTTCAGGCGGTCGTGCTTCGCGTTGAAGCGCTCGGCGAAGGCGCGGATGCTCGCAATGGAGCCGAGTTCGAGTTCCTCGACTTCGACGTTCGCGTTGCCGGTGGTCTTGCGAATGCCTTCGGCGACTTCTTCACCCTTGGGCACGTTGCGCGCCGTGATCACGACCGACGCGCCCTTCGATGCCAGGGCGCGAGCGGTTTCGGCGCCGAGGCCACTGGTGCCGCCCGTGACCAGGGCGAGTTGGCCGCCGAGGTCGAGACCCTCGAGGACATCGTCGGTGGTGGTTTCGAAACCGAAGTCTTCGCGTGATACGTCGCTCATGTGGGGAGGTCCTTTTCGAGGTTCCAACCAAGTCGCTCAGAACCGACCTGGGATTGTATGAATTCAAAGGGGAAAAAACCGAATCCGAATATGGATTCGGAACTTACCCCAAGATCCGCTCGGGTCAAGCCGGGATCGGGATTCTGCGCGCGGGTGCCGGGGATCAGGGGCGCGGGCCGCGAGGGCCGCGGGGGCGGTCGCGGAAGTCGTCCGGGCGCGGGCGGTGGACCGACGGCAGATCGGGCGGCTCCGGGCGGGGAATCCGCTCGCTGCCTTCGCGGTCGGGGGGTTGCGGGCGTCCTTCTGGCGGGCCGCCGGCCTC
>JANQEL010000109.1 GCA_028278345.1 Myxococcota bacterium | reverse complement strand
GCCTTCTGCACCGGCGCCGATCTGACCGGAAGCGGCGACGAAGCGAAGTCCCTCGCTGGAAATCCGACGGCGCGTGAACAGTGGACCCGGCGCACGACCGCCGCCGCCCTCGCGCTGCATCGCATCCCGAAGCCGACGATCGCGGCGGTGAACGGAACCGCCGCTGGGGGCGGCTGCAACCTCGCATTGGGCTGCGACGTGGTCTTCGCTGCCGAATCCGCGCGCTTCGCCGAGATCTTCGTCAACCGGGGACTCGCCCTCGACTACGCGGGAACGTGGCTCCTCCCCCGCCTCGTGGGATTGCAGCGCGCCAAGGACCTCGCCTTTCGTGGCGAACTCATCGATGCGCGCGAAGCCGAGCGTCTCGGGCTGGTCCTCGAAGTCGTCCCCGACGACGCACTGGCGAAACACGTCGCCGAGTACGCGCGAAGCCTCGCCGCTAAACCGCCCATCGCGCTCGCCGCGATCAAGAGGGGTCTGAACCAGGCGACGACCTGGAATTTCGAGACCACCCTCGAGTTCGAAGTGGAAGCCCAGGCGCGCTGCCTGGGCTCGCACGACTTTCGCGAGGCGATGGCCGCGTTCATCCAGAAGCGCGAAGGCCAATACCAGGGCCGTTAGCCGCACACTCGAACGAAGGAGGAATCCATCATGCGATCGATCGAGAGCCTTCCGAAGACGAGTCTCGCCATGGTGCAGACGGCACCCCGCACCCTCGAACCGATGGATCTCCCGCTGCCCGAGATCGACGACGACTCCGGGCTGCTTCGCATCGAAGCCTGCGGCATCTGCGGGAGCGACTACGAGCAGTACGAAGGGGTGCTGCGAACGCCGATGCCCGCCGTCCCCGGTCACGAACCCCTCGGCATCGTGGCGAGGATCGGCGATCGCGCGGCGAAGCGTTGGGGCGTCGACGTCGGCGACCGCATCGCCGTCGAGACGATGCTCTCATGCCACCACTGCCCTTCGTGTCTCGGTGGCTCCTACCACCTCTGCGATTCGCGCCGCATCTATTCCTACATCCCGCTCTCGGATGCACCGGGGCTGTGGGGATCCTACGCCCAGTACATGTACCTCGACCCCAATTGCGTGGTGCACAAGGTCGACCCGACCCTCGACGCTTCGACCGCCGTGATGTTCAACCCCCTGGGCGCGGGCTTTCGCTGGGCGGTCGAGCTCCCCGAGACCGGTCCGGGCGACAGTGTGGTGATCCAGGGCCCGGGACAGCGCGGGCTGGCCAGCGTACTCGCCTGCCGCGAGGCCGGGGCTGCGCAGATCATCGTCACCGGGCTCGAAGCCGACGAGGAAAAGCTCACGCTCGCGCGCGAGTTCGGGGCCGATGCGACGATCGACGTGCAGAACGAAGACACGCGCCGCCGCATCCAGGAGCTCACGGATGGCCGCGGCGCCGATGTCGTGGTGGACGTTTCCTCCTACGCCACCGAGCCCGTCGCCGAATCCCTCGACTACGTGCGCATGGGGGGCACGGTCGTGCTCGCCGGGGTGAAGGGCTTCAAGGAGATACGCGACTTCATCTCGGACAAGATCGTGATGAAGGAAGTCAAGATCCAGGGCGCGATTGGCGTCACGCGTACCGGCTATGCCAACGCGATCCGCCTGCTCGAGAGCCGGCGATACCCCGTCGAGCGGATGCACACCCACGACTTCGATCTGCGCGACGCCGACCTCGCCATTCGAACCCTCGCCCGCGAGATCCCGGGCGAAGAGTCCATCCACTCCTGTCTGATCCCCGAGCAATAGAGGAAACCGATTCATGGATGAAATCCGCAGCTGGGTCGAAGACTCGCCCTACAGCCACTTCCTGGGCGTGCGCCTCGATCATCTCGACGACACGAGCGCACGTCTGATCCTTCCCTATCAGGCCGCGAACTCGAATCCCGGCCAGGCGTTGCACGGCGGCTGCGCGGCTTCCCTCGGCGCGATCGGCGGCCAGGCGGTGGCGCGCGCGGTACTGGGGCCCGACTCCGGTCCCTGGCACACCGCGCAGATGCAGGTGAGCTACCTCGCCGCTGCGATCGGCGAGGAGGTGGTCGCCGAAGCCGAGCTGCTGCGCCGCGGAAAGGAACTCTGTTTCGTCGCGGTCGACGTCAGGACCCGTGAGGGCAAGCCGATCGCGAGTGTCACGACCACCGTGCGCGGTCGCATGGGTGCCGCTCCCGCGGAGACCGTACCGACGGCGGGCGACCACGGCGAAGCGGATCCGGGCCCCATGGGCCCCCACATCTCGAAGGTGCCCTTCATCGGTCATCGCGGGATCGCGGTCGAACACATGACCGGGGGTACGTCGCGACTCGTGATGCCGTTCGGCGAGAACAACGCCGATCTCGCAGGCGGTGTTCACGAAGGGGCCGTACTCGCCCTGCTCGACACGACCGGAGCGATGGGATCGTGGGCCGAGTCCGGTCCCGGGCCCTACAAGGCCTCCACCGTCTCGATGCAACTGCAGAACCTGGCGCCCGCCCCGAAGAGCGACCTCGTCGCCTACGGACGCTGCGTGCAACGCGACGACGCGATCTTCTGGACCGACGTGGAAGTCGCCGGCGCGAGCGACGGACGGGTCGTCTCACGCGGAACCGTGCTCTACCGCATCGTGACCTGAATCGATCCGCAGGATCGGAACATCCCACTTCGAATCGAAACCCACAGGAGAAGCATCATGCCCATCAACCCCGAAGCCAGTGGACTCAAAGGCAAGCCGGTTCGTCGTTCGTGGACGTCGAAGGACGCCCTGCTCTACGCCCTCGGCGTGGGCGCCGGCACCGAGGAGCTCGCCTTCACGACCGAGAACACCCAGGACACCCCGCAGCGCGTGCTCCCCACCATGGCCGTCGTCCTGGGTGGCGGTGGCGTGCCCTTCAAGGAGCTCGGCACCTTCAACGCGGCGCTGATGCTGCACGGGGGCCAGACGATCGAACTCTTCGACGAGATCCCGCGCGAAGGCGAGATCGAGAGCACCGGCTACATCGGTTCGATCTGGGACAAGGGCAAGGCCGCCTCGGTCGAGCTGATCTCCGAGTCGGTGAACCTCGCCACCGGCAAGCCGCTGTTTCGCACCAAGATGACGGCCTACTTCCGCGGCGAAGGCGGCTTCGGCGGTGAACGCGGCCCGGCCTCGACCTGGGCACTCCCCGACCGGAAGGCCGACCACGAGGTGCGCTACGAGACCCGCATCGATCAGCCCCTGCTCTACCGCCTCTCCGGCGATCGCAACCCGCTCCACTCGGATCCGGCCTTCGCCAAGCTCGGCGGCTTCGACCGCCCGATCATGCACGGCCTGTGCACCTACGGCATGACCGGACGCGCCCTGCTCCACACCCTGTGTGGAAGCGACCCTGCGCGCTTCAAGTCGATGGACGTACGCTTCTCCAAGCCCGTGATGCCGGGGGATGACCTGATCATCTCGATGTGGGTCGAGGGACAGGAAGCCCGCTTCCAGACCCGGAACCAGGACGGCGACGTAGTGATCGATCAAGGACTCATGAAGTTCGAGTAGCGGAGGAGATCGCGTGGAGCAGACGACCCGTCGCATCGATGTCGGCGGACACACGCTTCGCCTGACGATCGCTGGTGTTGGCCCGCCCGACTTCCTGTGTCTGCACGGGCTGGTCGATCGCATCGAGATCTGGAATCGCCTCGCCCCACCGCTTGCCGAACGGGGCCGGGTGGCCTGTCTCGATCAACGCGGTCACGGCAAATCCGAAGCGCCTCCCGGTCCCTACCGACGCGAGGATCTCGCCGCGGACATTTCGGCGACCATCCGCGAACTCGGAAGCGAGCGTGTGGTGCTCGTCGGCCACTCGATGGGGGGCATCATCTCGATGACCACCGCCCTCGAACATCCGGACCAGGTCGCCGGGCTCGTTCTGATCGGCACCGCCAGTCAGTGCAACGAGAAGACGGCGGGCTGGTACGAGCGCATCGCCCGGGCGGGCGAGGCCGAAGGCAACGAAGGGTTGAAACGGGCCATCTATGGCGAGAGGAGTCGCAAGCGGATCCACGGTGACGCGATCGGCATCTCGAGCGTGACGCGAACCCTGAAGAGTCTGTTCGACGACCCGCTGACGCCGAAGCTCTCTGCAATCCAATGCCCAGTGCTGCTGATCGTGGGCGATAAGGATCCGATGGGCCCGAAAGCGTCGTCGATCATCTGCGAACAGTTCGAAGACGCGGAACTCGTCACCGTGCCCGAGTGCGGGCACTGGGTGCACGTCGATCAGCCCGAAGCGGTCCTCGGCGCGATCGACTCCTTCCTCCCGCGCGTCGCCCCGTGATCCGCTTCCGACCCCACTTCACCCAACGAAGGACACCATCATGACCGAACCGCGAGTCGCAATGCTCCCCATGGACGACGCCCTGCAGGCCGCCGAAAAGGTGGAGGTCTCTGCAGCCATCTCCGAACTCAGCATCTTCCGCATCCTGCTCAAGCAGCCGAAGCTCGCCAAGAGCGTCAACGATCTGCTGATGACGCTGCTGATCGGCGGCGACCTCGACGCGCGCCTGCGCGAACTCATCATCATGCGCATCGGATGGTCGACCGCCGCCGTCTACGAGTGGACCCAGCACTGGCGCGTCGCGCTCCAACTCGGGGTCGAGGAGTCGGACCTCCTGGCCGTGCGCGATTGGGAAAGCCACGACCATTGGTCCCCGGCGGATCGGGCGATCCTCCGCGCCACCGACGAGACCCTGGAGCACGGCGCCATCTCGGCCAAGACCTGGGCCGACTGTGCGAAGCACCTGCCGACGGATACCGAACAACTCGAACTGGTCGCCGCGATCGGAACCTGGAGGATGATCTCGCAGATCCTGAAGAGTCTCGAAGTCCCTCTCGAAGACGGTGTGGCTCCGTGGCCGCCGGACGGCGTCTCCCCCGAAGCGAGCGGCGCCTAGCGTGACGATGAAGCCTGGATCGATCATCAGCGGCGACCGTGTGCTTTCGCGAGAGCGGCTCTTCGAACGCGCGAGCCGAGCGGCGAGCGGCTTCGATTCCCTCGGCGTCGGCATGGGCGACGCGGTCGCGATCATGCTTCGCAACGACTTCCCCTTCTTCGAGGTCACGTTCGCGGTCGGTCGTCTCGGAGCGCATGCGGTCCCGATCAACTGGCACTACATGGGCGAGGAGACCGAACACATCCTGCGCGACTCGGGTGCGAAGGCCCTGGTCGTCCACGCGGATCTCCTCCCCCAGATCGAGAACCACCTCCCCGGGGATCTGGCGGTGCTGGTGGTGGCCACCCCCGAGGAGATCGCACGGGCCTATGCGATCGAGCCGGAAGTCACGCTTGTTCCCGACGACCGAACCGATTGGGACACCTGGGTCGAGGGCTTCGACGCGTGGGCCGAGGCTCCGCGTCCCTCCCCCGGCGCCATGATCTACACGTCGGGCACCACCGGGCGACCGAAGGGTGTACGGCGCAGCCCCGCGAATGCCGAGCAACTCGCCATCGGTCGAGAGATCGGTGCGCAGCTCTACGGCTTCGGTCCGCACATGCGCGCGGTGATCGCCGGCCCGATGTACCACATCGCGCCGAACACCTTCGCGGTCGTGGCGGCCGCCCAGGGCGACCGCATCGTGCTCCAACCCCGCTTCGATCCCGAGGAAATGCTGGCGCTGATCGAACGGCACGAGATCAACTCGCTGAACCTCGTTCCCACGATGTTCAATCGGATGCTGCGACTGCCCGAGGCCACACGAAAGCGATACGACCTCGGCTCGCTCCGCCATGTCGTCCACAACGCGGCGCCGTGCGCCCCGGATGTGAAGCGCGCCATGATCGACTGGTGGGGACCGGTGATCTGGGAGCTCTACGGCGGCACGGAGTCCGGCCCGGCGGCCGCCTGCAGCAGCGAGGAATGGCTCGACCATCCCGGCTGCGTGGGGCGCGCCCTCCCCGGCTCGACGATCCGCATCCTCGACGACGAGGGGAAGGACCTTCCGCCCGGCGAAGTCGGTGAAGTCTTCATGCACAGCGAAGCGAACTCCGAGTTCACCTATCACGGGCGCGAAGAGGAGCGGCGCGAAATCGAACGTGCGGGGCTCATCACCCTCGGCGATATGGGCTACCTCGACGACGACGGTTTCCTCTTCCTCTGTGATCGCAAGCGCGACATGGTGATCTCGGGCGGCGTCAACATCTACCCGGCCGAAATCGAGGCGACGTTGATCGGCGTCGAAGGCGTCGCGGACTGTGCGGTCTTCGGGATCCCCGACGAGGAGTTCGGAGAGTCGCTGGTGGCCGTCATCGAACCGGCTCCCGGCGCGCGACCCACCGCGGATTCGATTCACGCGGCCCTCGAAGGACGTCTCGCTCGCTACAAGATCCCGAAGCGCATCGAGTTTGCAGAGACACTTCCGCGTGAAGACTCGGGAAAGATCTTCAAGCGGAGGCTCCGCGACCGCTACTGGGCGACGACCGACCGGCGCATCTAGGCCAGATCGTACGACGGGGACGCCGGCCGGGAGTTGTCAAGCGACTCAAGGTCGGTCAGCATACCGGCGACGCCCCCCCGCGTTTCGAAGGTCTACTCGAGGGTGGAACGAGCCTTGGACCGACAGCGGATCCGCTCGTGGGTGCTCTGCGCGTCATTCGTCTGCGTCGCGCTGCCGGCGCACGCCCAGGACCCGCCGAAGATGGGCCCCTACCTCGGCCTCGCCCTCGACCTGGTCGGTGAGTCCTTCGACGAAGATCTCGGCGACGACGACTTCGACGCCGGGGTCGGTTTCCTGATCACCGCGGGCTACCGCTTCCACCCGAACATCGCCGCCGAAGGCACGGTCTCCTTCGTCGATCATCTCGACTCCGACGATGTCGACATCTCGATCCTCTCCTTCCACGGCAACTTCAAGGGCTATCTCACGACGCTTCGCTTCCAGCCCTTCGTCCTGCTCGGGATGGGGGCCACGCGCTTCCAGTTCGATCAAGACGGAAACAAGGACAAGGACGCCGGCTTCAGCGCCCAGTTCGGCGGCGGCTTCGACTGGTACGTGACCCCGCGCATCTCGATCGGCTTCTCCGGCGCCTACGTGGTCACGGCCAACAAGATCGAAGACCTCGACCACTCGAACTTCGGCCTGGGCGCGCAGTACCGCTTCTGATCACGCCAGCGCGGGACCCATCGGGGCGTTACCCTCGGATTTCGATGACGCGCGGTGCCGCTCCATGACCACCCTTCAAGTGTTGCTCGAACTCCAGCGGCAACACGGCCACCTCCCCGAGGCCGAGCTCGAGCGCGTTTGCGTCGAGCACCGGGTGCCGCGCGCGGAGGTCGAGGCTCTCGTCTCCTTCTATCCCCACCTGCGACGCGAGCCCCCCGCGCGACACCGGGTGAGCGTGTGTCGGGATCTCAGTTGTCGGTTGCGCGGCGGGGGCGAAGCGGGGGCGAAGCTCGCCCGCGCCTGTGATGGGCGGGACGATACGAGCGCCGAGACGGTGTCTTGCCTCGGGCGTTGCGACAGCGCGCCGGCGTGCACCCTCGACGGTGTGCCGATGTCGGTCGACGAAGCCACGCGGCGCGTCGAAGGGGGCGACTTCAACGGTCTCGATCGCGCCGCGACACCCGAACCGACGGTTTGGCCGATCGACCCCTACGCATCTCCTTCGGAGCACTACCGCGAACTTCGCCGCGTGCTCGACGCCGGGGATCGCCGGCTCGCCATCGAACGACTCTCGGCGTCGGGCCTGTGTGGCATGGGGGGCGCGGGCTTCCCCGCCGGCCGCAAGTGGGAGCTCGTGGCCGCCCAGGAAGCGACCCCCCGCTACGTGATCTGCAACGCCGACGAATCCGAACCCGGCACCTTCAAGGACCGCGAGGTCGTGCGCCAACTCCCCCATCTGATGATCGAGGGGATGGTGCTCGCGGGCTACAGCATCGACAGCGCGAAGGGCTGGATCTACATCCGCCACGAATACGAGCCCGAGCTGGCGGTTCTCGAAGGCGCGCTCGACGCGGCGCGCGAAGCGGGCGCACTCGGAAGCGACATCTTCGGGAGCGGGTTCGACTTCGACATCGAGATCTTCGTCTCCCCCGGTGGCTATGTGCTCGGCGAGGAAACCGCATTGCTCGAGGTGCTCGAAGGACGCCGTGGCGAACCTCGCAACAAGCCGCCCTACCCCGGCGTGGTGGGCCTGCACGGCCAGCCGACCCTGATGAACAACGTCGAGACGTTCGCCCACGTTCCCCGCATCCTCGAAACGGGAAGCCTCGACTTCAAGTTCTTCTCGGTGAGTGGAGACGTCGCGCGACCCGGGGTCTATGCACTGCCGGTCGGCACGACATTTCGCGCGTTGCTCGAGCAGGCCGGTGGGATGAAAGACGGCGGCGAACTCCTGGCCTTCCTGCCGGGTGGCGCGAGCACGGGCTTCCTCTCCGCCGAACACATCGACGTCCCGATGACCTTCGATGCCCTTCGCGAAGTGGGGAGCGCGCTTGGATCGGGGGCCGTGGTGGTGCTCGCGAAGGGACGCGACCTGCTCGATGTCGCGGGCAACCTCACGCGCTTCTTCCGCAACGAATCCTGCGGCAAGTGCGTGCCGTGCCGCATCGGTTGCGAACACGCGGTGAAGGCGATCGAGGACGGACGCGCCGAAGCCCTCGCCCAACTGGGTGAATTGAACGAGGTGATGCGCGACACCTCGATCTGCGGCCTCGGGCAGGCGGCCCTCACCCCGGTACTGAGCCTGCTCGACGACTTCGACCTGGCAACGGGAGAATCGAATTGAGCCCGGTGCGCCTCACCATCGACGGCCGCGCGGTCGAAGTACCGGCGGGCACCTCGCTCTTCGACGCCGCGCGCGCGGCCGGGACCGAGGTGCCGGCGCTCTGCCACGAGCCGAAGCTTCGCCCCGTCGGCGTCTGCCGCATGTGTGTCGTCGAGGTCGAGGGTGAGCGCACCCTCGCTGCCTCGTGTGTGCGAGAGGCCGAGAACGACATGGTGGTGCACACCGGGAGCGAGCGCGTCGAGCGCAGCCGCCGCGGCTTGAGCCTGATGCTGCTTCGCGAACAACCCGAGCAGTCGGCGCGCCAAACCACCACCGGCGACGACGCACTCCACGCCCTCGCACGCAGCCTCGAACTCGATCCCGCGGCCTGCTCGGCGCCTGGCCTGGCTCGGCCTCGGGACGCCTCCTCTGCGGTGATCGCCGTCGACCATCAAGCCTGCATCCTATGCGATCGCTGCATCCGCGCCTGCAACGAGGTGCAGCACAACGATGTAATCGCGCGCACGGGCAAGGGCTTCGCCACGCGCATCGCCTTCGACTTCGATCAGCCGATGGGCGAATCGAGCTGCGTGAGTTGTGGCGAATGCTCGGCCGCGTGTCCCACCGGCGCGTTGACCGACAAGGGCGTCGGACGGGCTCCCGAAGCGCGGAGCGATCTCGAACCCATCGACTCGGTCTGTCCCTACTGCGGCGTCGGCTGCGCGATCCGCTACCACCGCGACACCGCGAACAACCGCATCAGCTTCGCCGAGGGCCGCGAGAGCCCGGGCAGCGACGCGCGCCTCTGCGTGAAGGGGCGCTACGGCTACGACTACACCACGCACCCCCAACGCCTGGCGAAGCCACTGATTCGCATCGACTACCCCAGGCGCGCGCTCTCGGGCGAGGTGCGCAGCAGCGATCGGCGTCGACGCAAGCCCGGGGGTCTCGTCGATCTCGAAGAGGTGCTTCCGGCCTTCCGCGAGGCCAGCTGGGAAGAAGCCCTCGATCTCACGGCGGAGCGTCTGCTGGAGATCAAGACGGAGTCGGGCTCCGGAGCGCTCGCGGGCTTCGGTTCCGCCAAGTGCAGCAACGAAGAGGCCTACCTCTTCCAGAAACTCGTGCGCGCAGTCTTCGGCACCAACAACGTCGATCACTGCACGCGCCTGTGTCACGCCTCGTCGGTGAGCGCCCTGCTCCAGATGATCGGATCGGGGGCTGTGACCACGACCTTCGGCGACATCGAGCACAGCGACTTCGCGATCGTCACCGGCAGCAACACCACGGCGAACCATCCGGTCGCCGCCACCTTCTTCAAACAGGCGGCGACCCGCGGCACGAAGCTCCTCGTCGTGAACCCGATCCACATCCCGATCGCCGACCACGCCTGGCGCTTCTGCCAGATCCGCCCCGGGAGTGACGTCGCCTTCTACAACGGCATGATGCACGTGGTGATCGAAGAGGGGCTGGTCGATCGCGAATACGTCGACGCCCACACCCGCGACTTCGAGCGAGTCGCCGAGACCGTTTCGCGCTACTCCCCGGACGTCGTGTCGGCGATCTGCGGGATCCCCGCCGAGACGATTCGCGAAGTCGCCATCGAGTACGGACGCGCGAAGGCCGCGATCACCTTCTGGGGCATGGGGATGAGCCAGCACGTCCATGGCACGGACAACTGTCGCTGCATCATCTCGCTCTGCCTGATGACCGGGAACATCGGGAGACCCGGCACCGGTCTGCACCCGCTCCGCGGCCAGAACAACGTGCAGGGGGCGAGTGACGCCGGGCTCATCCCGATGAGTTACCCAGACTACCAACCCGTCACGAGCAATGAGGCGCGCAAGCGTTTCGAAGCCGCCTGGGGTCGCGAACTCGATGCGGAGACCGGGCTCACCACCACCGAGATCGTGGCGGCGGCCCGCGATGGCGATGTCCGCGGGATGTACATCCTGGGCGAGAACCCCTTCCTCAGTGATCCCAACACCAACAAGGTGCGCGAGGGACTCGGCAACCTCGACTTCCTGGTGGTGCAGGACATCTTCTTCACCGAGACCGCCGAGTTCGCCGACGTGATCCTCCCGGCCAGCTCCGCCCTCGAGAAGCGCGGAACGTTCACCAACACCGATCGCCGCGTGCAGCTCGGCCATCCGGTCCTGACGCCGCCGGGCGAGGCGCGACTCGATTGGCAGATCATCTGCGAGATCGCCCGGCGCATGGGTTACGACGCCATGCAGTACGAGAGCGCCGACGAGGTCTTCGACGAGTTCGTCTCCCTCTCCCAAAACTACCGGGGGCTCGCCCACGACAACCTGGGACCGGTGGGCAAGCTCTACCCGTGCCCCGACCCCGAGCATTCGGATGGAACGGTGGTGATGTTCGGCGAGGGCTTCCCCACGGAAGACGGCCGCGCGCGCTTCGTCCCCGCCGAACACAGCGGCGCCGACGAACTGCCCGACGAGGACTATCCCATGATCCTCGTCACCGGCCGCATCCTCGAGCACTGGCACACCGGGGTGATGACCCGCCGCTCGCGCGCGCTCTCGCGAATCGAGCCCGACGCATTCGCGTCACTCCACCCCGACGACGCAACCAAACGCGGCATCGCAGCCGGAGATTGGATCGAAGTACGTTCGCGCCGCGGCAAGATCCGCCTCGAAACGCGTATCGAAGCCAGCACACAGCCAGGGTCGATCTTCATCCCCTTCCACTACCGCGAGGCAGCGGCGAACATCCTCACCACCGATAAACTCGATCCCGACGGCAAGATCCCCGAGTTCAAATTCTGCGCGGTCGCGGTCGAGCGCGTCGAAGACGCGCCGGCCTGACGGCGACACGAACAGCATCCAACCACACCGATCAACCACACCAAAGAGTTCTGGAGGTAGAGAAGAATGGGTTTGCAGACGAGCCGAGTCGAGATTCCGCTTTCGGGCGGCGGCACCATGGGCGGCTATCTCGCGCGACCGGAGGGCGACGAGCCACTTCCCGGCGTGATCGTCTTCATGGAGATCTTCGGCATCAACGAACACATCCGCGACGTGACCGAGCGCATCGCGAGCGAAGGCTTCGTCGCCCTCGCCCCCGACTACTTCCACCGCACGGGCCCGGGCATCGAACTCGGCTACGACGATGCAGGCATGGAAGAAGGCATGAAGCATCTCGGGCAACTCGACTCCGACCAGATCATCAGCGACGCGAACGATTCGATCGCCTTCCTGCGCGGCCAGCCCAACACGAAGGGCGAGAGCATCGGCGCCATGGGGTTCTGCATCGGCGGCCACGTCACCTTCCTCACTGCCTGCGAGACCGACGTGAAGGCCGCGGCCTCCTACTACGGCGGCGGCATCACGGGCGAGCCCGGCCCCGGCGGCAAGGCCTCCACGGTTTCGCGCGCGGGCAAGATCGGCGGGAAGCTCATCTGCTACTTCGGCGGTCAGGACGCGATGATTCCCCAGGACCAGGTCGCCACGGTGCGCGAAGCCCTCGAGAAGGCGGGAGGGGATCACGAGGTGGTCGTCTACCCCGAGGCCGACCACGGTTTCAACTGCGACAAGCGCGCTTCGTTCAACGCCGACGCCGCCAAGGACGCCTGGGCGCGCACCGTCAAGCTGTTCAACGACGCGTTGTAGGCACAGACTCTGCCGCTAGCCGCGGCGCTGGCGCCGACGCGTCGGCGCCGCGCTGCGCAGCTCGGCTGCATGCTTTTCGAGCAGGCGCACCTCGTCGCGCCGCAGTGGCCGCGCCTCGCCGGGCCCGAGCCGCCCCAGGCGCAGGGGACCCATGCGCACGCGCACGAGTTTCTTCACCGGGTGCTTGAGGAACTGCATCGAGCGGCGGATCTGACGCTTGCGCCCCTCGCGCAGGGTGAGGTGGAACTGCGTGGTGTCGCTCGTCGGGTCGTAGCGAACCCGCGCCACCTCGCAGGGGTTCGTACGCCCGTCTTCGAGGGGGAGCCCCCGTTGTAGCCGCTCGATCGCACGGGGTGGGACCTCGCCGCGGGCCGTCACGATGTACTCGCGCTCGTTGCCGAGGGACGGATGCAGCAACAACTGGGTGATCGCGCCGTCGTTGGTGAGCAGGACGAGGCCCGAGGTCGCGAGGTCGAGGCGACCCACCGGATAGAGACGTGGACCCTTCGGCGGCAGCAGGGAGAGGATGGTGGGGCGGCCCTGGGGATCGGAGACCGAGGTGATCACACCCGCGGGCTTGTTCACGATCCAATAAGCCGGCTTCTCGCGACCGAGGCGCTCTCCGTCGAAGAGCACTTCGTCGATCTTCGGATCCGCCCGATCTCCGACCTTCGCGATCTTGCCGTTGAGGGTGACGCGACCCTGTTCGATCAGGCCCTCGCAGGCGCGACGTGAACCGAAGCCGGCGGCTGCGAGGAGCTTCTGGAGCTTGACGTCACCGCGAACTTCTTCGGGGGCCGCTTCGGCGTCTGGGCGGGGCTTTGCGCTGGGTGCGGATCGGGTCTTTGCGGGCTTCGCCTTGCGGCGATGTCGCGGCGCAGCGGCGGCTTTCTTTCCCCTCGATCCTCTCGGTCTACTCGGCTTCCGAACCGCCATGGGTCATGCGCGATCGGGGTCTTCGAGGTCGCTCTCCTCTTCGCCCTCGCCGATCCCGTCGTCGACCACCACACCCGCGACCACGATCTCGGGTCCGCGCACCGTCTCGGCAGCCTCCTCCTCTTCCTCCGCCTGCTCGGCCACATCGTCCGAGTCGACCTCGCCGCCTTCCGCTTCCATCAACTCCGAAGCCGGCGTCGCATCCGTCGCATCCGGGTTCTCGATGCCCTGCTCACGGGCGAGATCCTCGAGCTCTCGCAGCGCCGGCAGGTTCTTGAGGGAATCCAACCCGAAGATCTCGAGGAAGCGTCGTGTCGTCCCGTAGAGCATCGGCCGCCCGGGCACCTCCTTGTGCCCGGTGATCTTCACCAGACCGCGGTCGAGCAGCCCCTTCAATACCGCCCCGGCATCGACGCCGCGCACGTACTCGATCTCGGCGCGGGTGGCGGGCTGCTTGTAGGCCACGATCGCAAGGGTCTCGAGGGAAGCCGTCGAGAGCCGCAGCGGGCGCTGCTTCTGGAGCTTCTGCAGATAGCCCGAGAACTCGGCGCGCGTGCGCACCTGGTAGCCACCGCCGACCTCCCAGATCTCGAAGGCGTGATCGTTCTTCGCGTACTTCTCGTTCAATTCCTTGATCAGCTCGCGAACCAGGGCCGCGTTGCACTCGGGTACCACGCGACCGATGCGCGCCGCCGTGAGGGGTTCGGGCGAGGCCAGCACCAGCGCTTCGATGACTTTCAACTGCTCGGATCGTTCCATCTCGTTGACCTCGGCCTCACATCAATTCGGTAATGCGCTCGCTCCACGAAATGTCGCTCGACTTCGCGGTAGCGCGCAGGCGGATGGCGCCGTCGGGAGCCCCCAGATCATTCACGCCCTGGTAGATCGAAAGGGCTTCGAGACGGGTGAGCTCGAGGATCGCCAGGAAGGTCGCGATCAAGAGCGTGCGATTCGGCGGCCCGCCGCCCCCCGTCACGAAGAGCTGATGGAATTCGATCGAGTCTCGCCCCTCGACCACTTCCATCACCCACATCATCTGGGCGCGAACCGTGACCTCTTCGGTTTCGACGACGTGGACGTCGCTGGTTGGTTCGTCCTTCGCCCCCTGCAGCACCACGCGGAAGGCTTCGATGAGTTCGAAGAGACCGACCTCGATCTCGCGCTCGGCCTCGCTCGGCGGCTCGGGCTCCATTCCCTGGGCCGAGTACACGTCGCGTCCGAGCCATCTTCGCTTGCCGAGGGCCTCGGCCACTTCCTTGTAGCGTTGGTATTCGAGCAGCCGCGCCACCAACTCGGCGCGCGGATCGATCTCTTCTCCTTCGCCCTCTTCCTCGCTCGGCGGCAGCAGCATGCGGCTCTTGATCTGGGCCAGGGTGGCGGCCATCACGAGGTACTCGGCCGCGATGTCGAGATCGAGGCTGCGCATGATCTCGAGGTACTCGAGGTACTGGGCCGCGATGTCGGCGATGGGGATGTCGGTGATGTCGACTTCGTTCTGCCGGATCAGGTGGAGCAGCAGGTCGAGGGGGCCCTCGAAGACCGAGAGCTTGACGCCGTAACCGCTACTCGCCGACCCGGCCGCGGCGACTCCGAGATCGCCCGAGCCGGTGTCCCTGGATGTCGAGTCGGGGCCTTGCGGAAAGCTCATGGACGACTCGCGTGCTGCAGTACGTAGAACCCGGCCCCGGGCTCGCCTGGGGGCCGCTTCCGCTGCGGTCTGGGGTCTGGTCGACCGTGGTTTCGCCTGGACTCGATAGGTGAGACCGGAGCGCTGTGCGCGCGCGGTCTCGGCGGCCGCGATTCTCGCTGCCGATTCCGTCTCTTTCCGTCTCTCAGGGGTCTGCGAGTTTCGTTGGCGAAGGTTGCGGGGGGGACGTGCCCCGGCAGTATGGGGAATCGGCCGTTGCGCTTCAATGCAACGCGGCCCTGCGGGCTACCCTGCGCGGGTGGGAAGACGGCGGAAGCGGGGGGTCATCCGACGGTTGCAGCGCCTGCGCGGAACGCGGCGGCGCCGTCGCGGCGGTCGGCGTGCCAGGCGGCGCAGCCGCCGGATCGTGAGCGTCTCGACCGCCCTCGCGATCGTGGTCGCCGTCGCCCTGCTCTCCCCGGCCTGCACCGCGCCTCCGCGCAATCCCGACAACCTCTGTTCTGTCTTTTCCCAGCGGCACTCGTGGTATCACGCGACGCGCAATGCGGAGAAGCGTTGGGGCGTCGATCAAGCCACGTTGATGGCGGCGATGTTCCAGGAGTCGAGCTTTCGGGCGGGTGCCCGGCCCGCGCGCACGCGACTGCTCGGCTTCATTCCGTGGACACGCCCATCGAGCGCCTACGGCTACGCCCAGGCCCTCGACTCGACCTGGAACGTCTATCGCCGCGAGACCCGCCGGCCCCGCGCGCAGCGCGATCGCTTCCCCGATGCCGCCGACTTCATGGGTTGGTACTTCGCACGCATCGCGAAGCGCGCGGGCATCGACGAGCGCGACCCGGCTTCCCTCTATCTCGCCTATCACGAGGGAGCCGGCGGCTATTCGCGCGGCAGCCACACACGAAAGCGCTGGCTGCTCGACGCCGCAGACCGCGTCGCCGCTCGCACCCAGCGCTATCGCGCGCAACTCGCCGGCTGCCGCAAGCGGCTCGACGAACGCAAGCGCTTCTGGTTGTTCTGATCGCCCCGACCCTGGTGGGTCGGCGCGGCGCGGGCTCCTCTTCTCATCATCGATCGCGCCGAGTTCATCGACTTCGATCGCGCCGTGAATGCGAACTCGATGCGATCTGAAACGCCGCGAGTTCGCGCTCAATCCGGATCCGCGCGAGATCGATGGTATTCCCGGGGAGCCGACTTCGACTCATGTCTCGACAAGTGGATGACGTGCATCGCGTCGAATCGCGGATCGGTCGCAAGCTCGCCAATGCGATCTTCGGTACCTCCGCCCTCGTCGTGACCCTGGCCTGCGCCGTATTCGCATTCCAGGAGGTCTATCACCACCGCGCGGACACGGATCACCAGATCGACATGCTGTCGGGCGCCATCGCGATCAACCTCGGCGATGCCATGCGCTTCGAAGACGCAAAGACTGCCGAACTCGTTCTCAGTGCGGCGAGCGCCGCACCCGAACTCGAACTGATCGCAGCCTACACCCCGAACGGCGAGCGGTTCGCGTGGTATTCCCGTGAGGCGCTCGAGCCCGCACGCACACTCGATATCGAGGACGAGGCGGATCGAGATACGGTGGAATCGAGCGTGCTGATCACCACCCGAGACATCGTCTCCGACGGAAGACACTGGGGAACGATGCTCGTGCACTGGAACATGGAGGCCATGTGGGATCGGCTCTCCGACACGGCCGTGCTGGCGCTCGTGCTCCTCGGCCTCGCCCAGATCGTTTCGAGTCAGTTCGCCAAGCGCCTCCACGCTCTCGTGGGGAATCCCCTCGAAGCGCTGGCCGCCGAAGCCCACGACCTCTCGAATCTCGCGAACTTCGACGGCGGCAGCGGTGGGAGCGACGAGATTCAGGTTCTGCGCCGCGCCCTCGAGTCGATGTCGAAGATGCAGGTCGTGGTTGGAGCGGTCGACGACAACACGCGAGAGATTGCACAGATCAGTCACTCCCTGCGCCATGTGTCGGCGGCCATGCAGGACGATGCGGCGACCGAGTTGCAGGCCGCCGACGAATGCAGCACCTCGATGGCCCGCTTCGCGACCTCTTCGAGAGAGATCAGCGACGCGGTCGGGCGTCTCGCCCAGCGCTACCAGGAGACCACCACCGCGATCCACGCCACGAGCGAATCGATCGGTGAGATCACCAACGAGATGAACGGACTGGCGCGCTCGATCGAACGCGTGGCGAGCGGCACCCACGAATCCGCCGCAAGCGCGCACCAGATCGCAGTGGCCATGCAGGGCATTCGCGAGGCGACGACACGGGTTTCGGAGCTGGCCTCGAACTTCACCCAGACCGTCGCGGACGTCGAACTGCGCGCCACCGAGACCGCCTCCCTTTCCGACCGGTCGAATGTCTCCGCGGAGAAGGGAGCCCAGGCCGTCGAGCAGACCGTGCACGCGATGGGCGAAGTCGACGAGTCGTTCGCCGAGATGAGCGCGACCGTCGGCGATCTCGTCCAACGCTGCGACGAGATCGGCGAGAGCCTCGCGGTGATCGAATCGATCGCCGACGAGACCAAGCTACTCGCCCTGAACGCTGCGATCATCGCCGCACAGTCGGGCGAGCACGGGCGCTCGTTCGCCGTGGTGGCCGAGGGCATCCGCCTGCTCTCCGACCGTTCGATCGCCTCCGCGCGCGTGATCCACGACTCACTGCAGAGCCTGCACGAGTCCGCCGCCCAGGCGACCCGAACCGTGGGCGAAGGCGGTGAAAAAGTGGCCCGCGGCGTGGCGTGTTCGGCCGAAGCGACCGACGTGCTGGGGGAGATCCTCGAAGCGACCAGCGAAGCCGCGGAACAGGTGCGAAAGATCTCCGAATCGACCCGCGAGCAGACCCGCGACATCGGCATCGTGCAGGAAGGCCTGATCGAGGTCGGGGCCCTGATCGAAGGCTCGAGCCACGCCGCCCACGAACAGGAGCGCGTCGGTCAGGACATGGCCCAGGCCATGGGCACGATGAACGAGGCGAGCCGCGCCATCGAATCCCTGCTCGCGCGTCAGAAATCCGAAACCGACGTCGTGGCCGATGCCGCGGAGTCGGTCAATACGGATCTCACTGCGATCCGCTCGGGAACCGACGCCCAGGCCCACGAAGGCGGACGCGTTCGCGAACAACTCGAAGTCTTCAGCGAGACCACCAAGGCCGCGACGCGACGCGCAGCTTCGGTCCACGACCTCGTCGAAGTGCTCGTCTCCCAGGCCGGCCGACTGCGCGTGCACGTGCAGGGCGGAGAACCGCCCGAGCAGGAGAGCTAGCGCGGCCGGTGTCGCCGAGCGATCTCGCGCGCGAGCGCGATCGCCCCTTCGCGATTCGCGACGTCGCCATCGAGTAACGCCACACGCATCCGGGCCAGGACTTCACCCACGACCGGACCCTCGAGACCCTCGGCGGCCAGGTCGCGTCCCGATATCGGCAGTCGACGCTCGCGATCCTCGGCCGCGAAGCGAATCACGCGTCGACGCAAGGGGGGCGCGCAAGTGGCGTGGAAGGCGAAGAGCTGTTCTTCGTCGAAGGCGGACAGGACGCGATCCGCCGCACCGCGCCCCCGACTCCGGGCGAGGGCCTTTTCGGCGCGGCGCCTCTTCGTATCGAAGGACGCGATCTTCTCCGCAGTATCCCCCCGCAGCGAGAGCCGCTGCACGCTGCGCCCCCGCAAACCCGGCTTGAGCGCCGCGAACCAGACGCACAGCCCACTCACCCAGGGTCGACGGCCACGGGGACGCCACGGCGGTTCCGCCAGGGTGCGTCCCAGGCGGCGAAGCGGAGCCCGCGCTTCGCGCGGAAGATCGAGCCCCGGCTCGAGGGCTCCGAGCACATGCCAGGCGTCGAGCCGAGCGAGCGCCACGCTCGGGTCGGCGCCGTGAGCGAATTCGCTGAAGAGCTTCTCGAATTCGCGACGCAGGCGATCCCCGCTCACCGCACCGAAGGCCCCGTCGCGAATGGCATCCCGCAGCGCGCTCCGCGTGCTTCGTGCGAGCTTGAATCCGAAACGCGCCGCGAAGCGCGCCGCGCGCAGCGCCCGCGTCGGATCGTCGTGGAAACTCCGCGGGTGTTGCACACGCAGCAGCCCCGCTGCGAGATCCTCCTGCCCACTCGAGAGATCGACCACGCTCTGGGAAGCGGGATCGATGCCCTCCCCATCCGATTCGAGGAGCGGCACCGCCATGGCGTTGATGGTGAAGTCGCGTCGCAGCAGATCCTGTTCGAGGGTTCCTGCAACGACCTGGGGAAGTGAGCCGGGCGTCTCGTAGTGCTCGTGACGCAGGGCCGCGAGATCCACGCGAATGTCCCCCACCTCGAACGACACCGTGAGGAAGCGCTCGTTCTCCTGTAGCGGCGCTCGCGCGGGGGCGACCTTGCGGGCGATGCGACGCAGCCGCTTCATCGGGTCCGAACCCGCGCCGGCGACCAGGATGTCGACATCGACGACCGGTCGCCCGAGCAGGCTGTCGCGTACCGGTCCGCCCACCCAGTAGACGGTGGCATCGGCCTGGCTTGCCGCTCGAGCCACCTGCTGGATGATCGCGCTGTGGGTTTCGGGGAGTTTCCGCGAGAGGTTCACCGCCGTGCAGACCCTCGCCGGCCGCCACGCGGATGGTGGCGTTCCACGGTGTCCTGCAGACGCCCACGGCTCACGTGGGTGTAGATCTCGGTCGTCGAGAGATCGGCGTGGCCGAGCATCAGCTGGATCGAACGCAGGTCGGCGCCCCCTTCGAGCAGATCGGTCGCGAATGCGTGACGCAGCACGTGGGGCGAAACGCGCTCCCGCGGAATCCCGACCTGCAGGGCGAGCTTGCGCAACAGAGCGAAGAAGTTCTGCCGCGTCATCGGGCCCCCGCGACGCGTCAGGAAGAGCGCGCGCGATCGATCGGGATGGCGCCCGAGGAGTGCGTCGCGTGCGTGGTCGAGATAATCGCCGACGGCCTCGAGCGCGACTTCACCCAATGGAACGATGCGCTCGTGGCCCCCCTTGCCGAGCACGCGCAGGTACCCCGCGCGCCGGTCGAGACCATCGAGGGGAAGGCCGACGAGTTCGCTCACCCGCAGCCCCGCGCCATAGAGCACTTCGAGCATCGCGCGGTCGCGCAGCGCCAGCGGGGAGTCGTCACCGCAGGCCCGGATAAGCGCCTGGCTCTCTTCGGGAGACAGGATCTTCGGCAGGGCACGCGCCGCCCGCGGGCTCTCGATTCCGATGCTCGGATCGTGGGCCAGCACGCCCTCGGCGCACAGGAAGCGCAGCAAGCGGCGCAACGCCACCAGTGCCCGCGCCCGACTCGAGGCCGCGAGGCCGTCGCGTTCGAGCCGAGTGATGAATCGATTCACGTGCTCGCGGTCGAGTCGGCCCGCGGCGATGTCGCCCGCGAGATCGACGAAGCGCGATAGATCCCGCGCGTAGGCCGCTACCGTATTCGGCGAGAGGCCCTGTTCGAGGCGCGCGTGGTTCAGGAAGGCGTCGACGGCCGAAGCAAGGGACTCAGCCATCGGTCTTTCCCTCCGCGTTCGCGCCATCGGTATCGGCGGCCTCCCGCAGTTCGCGTTCGAGTTTCGCGAGGGCGGCGTCGTCGCTTATCTTCTTGAGGGCATCGTTCTTGATGTAGAAGGTGTCCTTCACCTGATCGAGCACGGTGCCGACTTTCGAGATGTAGATGCTGTAGCCGTGCCGCGCGATCACGCTGGTGAGGTCGTAGAGCAGACCGCGTCGGTCGTCCGCGGTGACGTCGACGAGGGTGTAGAACTCCGACTCTTCGTTCGAGATCAGGACCTGCGGCGTGAACTTGCGAATCGGCTGGAGCTTGCGCAGCGGCCGGCGCTGGCTCAAGAGATCCGAAGCCGTCGTGTCGCCGAGGAGCACCTGCCCCAGTGCTTCTTCGAGCTCGCGCCAGGCCAGCTCCCGCTCGTCGCGTCCGCCCGGCGGCGTGGTCAAGCGGTAGATCTCGAGCGCAAAGCCGGCCTTCGACGTGTAGACGTGGGAGCCCAGGATGTCGAAGCGACAGGCCGTGAGGACGCCGGCGACTTCGGAGTAGAGGCCGGGCTGGTCGCGCACGCAGAGCACGAACTCGGTGAAGCCACCGCGCATCTCGCGGAACGAAGTCGCCAGGGCCTCGCCGCCGAGATGGCGGATCACCACCTTGGCGTGTCGCGCGATCTGCCGCGGCGTGTGGGCGATGAAGTAACGCCGCGGCATCACCTCGAAGTAGCCCTCGATCCTCTCGTCCGAGATCCCGAGGTTCTTCAGCTCGGCGCGGGCGCCGGACCGCCTCGCCTCGACGCGTGCCTCGATCAACTCCATGGCTTTCTCGCGGCGATCGCTGCTCGGGCCCGATTCGAGTAGCTCCGCCGTCCGCTCGAAGAGCTCGGCGAGCAGATGCCCCTTCCACTCCGTCCAGGCATCAACGGAAGACGCGCGGATGTCGGCGAAGGTCAGCAGGTAGAGGTTGCGCAGGTTGCGGCGATCTCCGCAGATCTGGGCGAAGTCAAGGATCAGCTTCGGGTCGGAGAGGTCGCGACTCTGGGCGAGATGGGACATCAGCAGGTGATGCTGCACGAGGAAGAGCACGCGCTCGATGCGCTCTTCGGACAACCCGAGGCGCTCGACGCAGACCTTGGCGCGCGGGACTCCCTTGTTCGAGTGATCGCCACCGAAGCCCTTGCCGATGTCGTGCAGCAGGCAACCCAGGTAGAGCACTTCGCGATCGACCACGTCGCGCATCAACTCGGTGAGCTTCGGGAGCGCGGTCTCGTACTTGCCGCGGAACAGACGCCGCAACTCCTCGACCAGGAAGATCGAATGGATGTCGACGGTATAGGTGTGATAGACGACGTGCTGCCAGCGACAGACGATGTGATCCCACTCCGGCAGGAAAGCGGCGAGCAGACCCTCCTCGTTCATCGTCACGAGCGACCGCATCACCCGGTGCTCGCCGGAGAGGATCCCGAGGAAGGCTTCCCGCGCCTCGTCGCTCCCGCGGAACTCGTCGTCGACGAGATCGAGGTTCTCGCGAATCATGCGGCGCGCCATCCGCGACAGCGGCGCCTGGTGGCGCTGGGAAACCGCGAAGGTGCTGAAGAGCCGCACCGGATTCGAACGCAGGTGCTGGACGTGGGGGATCTCGACGTGGCCGTCGACGACGCGGATGCCGTCCTCCTCGGCCGTCACCTCCCGGGCACCGGAGTCCCTCGAGACGCGCGCCCGGCACTGCTCCATCACGAGATCGGAGTAGTTCTCGATGTTGCGAACGTGGCGGTAGTAGTCGCGCATGAAGCGCTCGACCGAGAGTTCGGGCCCCGAACCGTGGAGCGTCCCGTAGCCCAGGCTCTCGGCGATGCGCTCCTGCTGTTCGAAGCTGATCTGGTCGTTGCCGCGGCTGGTTTCGAGATGCAGCGCATTGCGCACGCGCCACAGGAAGTTCAGCGCAGCGCGGTAGTCGTCCATCTCCGTCTGGGTGAGCAGGCCGAAGTGGAGGAAATCTTCGAGATCTCGCGATGTCGGTTGCGCGGCCCGCGCCACCCAGAAGGCCGCGTGGTAGTCGCGCAACCCACCGACCCCCTCCTTGATGTTCGGCTGCAGCAGGAAGGCGCTCTCGCCGTAGCGCCCGTGGCGTTCCTCGACGACCTTGAACTGCTCGTCGATGAACTCCCCGACGTTGGGCAGGAGCTCGTGGCGGATGGTGTCGCTGAACTCGTGGAAGAACTCGCCGTCGCCACACAGGAAGCGCGCGTTGAGCACCGCCGTTCGCACGGTGTTGTCTTCGCGGCCGAGTTCGACGGTATCGGCCGGCGTTCGGGTCGCGCAGCCGACCTGCAGGCCCGCATCCCACATCCAATACTGCAGGCGCTCGCTGATGGCCGCGACATAGGGTGAGAGTTCGCCGTCGTAGACCACGAGCAGGTCGACATCCGAGTGGATGTTCATCTCGCGGCGCGCGTAGCCGCCGACCGCCACGACACAAACGCCCGTCTCGAGTTCGCCGCCGTCCGCCAACAGACTTTCCTCGGCGAGTTGGAAGAGTCGGCGCACCAGACGATCGGTGAGATCGGAGTGCGCTTGGATCACGTCGATCCCCGGCGCATCGTCGTAGTGTAGATGCGTCAGGTAATCGCGCACTTCGGCGATGAACTGCTTGACGCGGGACGGCACGGTGCGTTCGGGTTCGGGCCCGCAGGTTCGCAGCTCGGGCAGCAGCACCTCGACTTCGGGCGGGGCATGGATGGGGGTCGTGGCGCTCATTCGGCCGCCCCCGTCGAAGCGAGCTGCCGACTCTGCGAGCGGTAGTCCTTCAGCCCTTCGGCCACGTGATCCGCCATCGCCTGCAGATAGCTGTCACTGCGAAGCAGCCTCGCGTCGTACTTGTTCGTCAGGAAGCCGCTTTCGAGCAGGATCGCGGGCATGCTCGAAAGGAAGAGCACGTAGAAGGGGCCCTTCTTCACGCCGAGGTCGGGGACGCTCTTGTACTTCCTGCGCAGGCCCGGCAGGAGTTGGCCGTGCACCGCGTTCGCGAGCGCCACCGAATGCTCCGAGTTCTCATGAACGTGGAGCTTCGCCATCGCGCGTTGAAGGGAATCGACTTCGCTGCGGGAGACCCCGTTCTCGCGGGCCGCGACTTCGAGGCTGTGCCTTTCGTGGTTCTCATCGAGGGAGTAGATCTCGATCCCTCTCGTGCCCCTTCGCGTCGACGCGTTCGCGTGAACCGAGATGAAGAGATCTCCCCTCGCCGCCTCGGCGATCACCGTGCGTTCCTCGAGGCTGAGGAACCGGTCGTTCTTGCGCGTGAAGACGACGTTGAAGCCGAGGTTCTCGAGGCGCTCGCCGAGCATCTTCGACAGGCGCAGGTTCACGTCCTTCTCGCGCAGGCCGCCCACGCCGATGGCGCCGGGGTCCTTGCCGCCGTGCCCGGGGTCGACCACCACCGTCTGGATGCGCCGCAGGGGAATGGAGAGCCGCGTGTTCGGCACACCTCGCGGTTCGCGATCGTTCTTCTTGCGCGGCCCGTACACGTCGACCACCACCCGATGGGGCGCGCGCAACACGAGCAGGCGGTGCCGCGCGTAGCGCTCGAGATCGATCACCAGACGACTGGTGGTGAGGGTGTTCTGGCCGAGTCGTACGCCTTCGAGCAGACCGTCCTGGATCGGAATGCCGGCTTCGTAGTCGCGCCCCACCCAGACACGCGGAAGATCGAGATAGAGACGCTCGGGCCGCCCCGCCTTGCGGTTGGCGGTGAGTCGCTTCACTTCGGTCTCGCCTACCGGTCGCGTCAGCTCGACGACCACACGCGTGTAGTCCTCGTAGGACCACGTGCGCACGTCGGCCACATCCCCGAGCCCCGCCGGGCGTTTCACGGCGAGGAGTACGGGAAGGAGCAACACCAACATTCCAATGCGCCAGCGGTTCACGTCCCCCCCCGTCCCGAGAGTTCGGCGTGCAGGCGCGCGAGCAGCGCGAGGGCATCGAGCGGCGTGGTCGCGTTCGGGTCGACCTCGCGCAGGGCCTCGAGCACGGTTTCTTCTTCGGGGGGGCGGGGGGCGTCGGTGGAAAGGGGGGCGGGACTGGCGAGAGCGAGGGTCAGTTGATCGGGGGCGTCGCTTTCGTGGACTGCGGAAGCGCCCGCGGCGTCGTCGCTCGCGCGACGCGCGAGGCGCGGCGCGCCTTCGGGATCGAGCTCGTCGCCTTCGAGGTTCGCGAGGATCTGCTTCGCCCGCGCCACCACGGCTTCGGGAAGCCCGGCGAGTTGCGCCACCGCGATGCCATAGGAACGACTCGCACCACCGGTCACCAGGCGACGCAGGAAGACCACCTCATCCTTCCATTCGCGCGCTTCGAAATGTCCATTGCGCACGCGGTCGCGGGTGCGCGCAAGGTCGGTGAGTTCGTGGTAGTGGGTGGCGAAGAGCGTCCGTGCGCGCAGCCCGGGTGTGTCGTGCAGGTGCTCCAGCACCGCCCACGCGATCGATAGACCGTCGAAGGTGCTGGTACCGCGACCGATCTCGTCGAGGATCAAGAGACTCGAGCGCGTGGCGCCGCGCAGGATCTGGGCCGTCTCGCGCATCTCCACCATGAAGGTCGACTCGCCCCGAGCGAGGCGATCGGAAGCGCCAACGCGGGTGAAGATGCGATCCACGATGCCGATCGAAGCCGCTTCGGCGGGGACCCAACTCCCCGTCTGCGCGAGCAGGACGATCAGTGCGACCTGTCGCAGATAGGTGCTCTTGCCCGACATGTTGGGGCCCGTGAGCAGCAGGATCTGTGCGTCTTCGGGATCGAGGCTCGTGTCGTTGGGAACGAAGCCCGCGGCCCCCGACGCACCCAGGAAGGCTTCGACCACCGGATGTCGCCCGGCGGTGATCTCGATGGTCTCTCCGTCGTGGACCTCGGGCCGAACCCAGGCCTCGCGGCGCGCCACCTCGGCCAGGGAAGCGATCGCATCGATGTTCGCCACCGCCTCGGCCGCGCCGCGAATCGCTTCGGCGCACGCCACGACCTGCTGGCGGACGCCTTCGAGGATCTCGCGTTCGAGTGCGGCCGCGCGTTCGTTCGCGCCCATCACCCTTCCCTGCACTTCGGCGAGTTCTTCGGTGGTGAAGCGCTCGACGTTCGCGAGGGTCTGCTTGCGCGCGTAGTCGTCGGGTACCTTGTCGAGCTGCGCCTTCGACACCTCGAGGGAATAGCCGTGCACCGGGTGGAACTTCACCTTGAGGTTCCCGATCCCCGTGCGTTCGCGTTCGCTCGCCTCGAGGCCCGCGATCCACTGGCGCCCCTTCGATGCGCTTTCGCGCAGGGCGTCGAGTTCGGGCCGATGCCCCTCCCGGATGTAGCCGGTTTCGTTCGCGCCGCGCGATCCGCGTGCAACGACCGGTGGCTCGTCGATCAGGGCATCCCACAGGAGCGCGGTGATCTCGGGCAGGGCTTCGGGCGCGGTCAGGATCTCGGGAATCGTCTTCGCGGGAGCCAGACCATCGCCGTCTGCGAAGTCGACGAAGCAGGCGGCGACCCCGGGCAGCGCGTCGAGGGAGGCGCGCAGCACGCCGAAGTCGCGCGGCGTGGCGGTGGGCCGCATCGCCTTCGTGAGGATGCGTTCGAGATCGCGCACGCCGGCCAACGCATCGCGCAGCCCCGCGCGCATGCGATCGCGCTCGGCCAGGAACGCGACGCCGGCCTGGCGCGCACGGATCGCTTCGGGATCGAGCAGCGGATAGCGCAGCCAATGGGCGACGCGACGCGCGCCGAGCGGGGTCCTGCTCGCGTCGAGTCGTTCGAGGAGCGTGCCGCGACGCCCGCGATCCTCGTTGTTCTCGAAGAGTTCGAGATGCGTACGGGTCGCGTCGTCGAGCACCATGGTGTCGCCGAGGGCATAGGGGCGAAGCCTCGGCGCGTGTTCGAGGGCCGCCGGCTGGTTCGTCCCGAGGTACTGGATCAGCGCCGCCGCGGCACAGGCCGAAGCGTCCGATGCATCCTCCGACATGCCTTCGGGATGGACGGGCACTAGAGCGGGATCGAAGCTCGTGGCCGCAACCTCGGTGACGACCGTCGAGGGAAGCCAACCCTCGATGCAGGCTTCGATGTGTTCGCGGGTGTCGCGGTCGCAGAGGATTTCGCGCGGGGCCACGCGGCGCAGTTCACTCGCCACGAGTTCGGGGATCGTCGCCGCCGGGCCGCCGTCGACCCGGGTCGCGCGGAAGTCCCCCGTCGAGGCATCGAGGATCGCGAGGCCGACCGGCTCTCCGGGCGCGCGCATCGCCACCGCCATCACGGCCACTTCGCGCGTGCCGTCGAGGCCGCTCGGATCGCCGACCAGGCCGGGGGTCACCACCTCGACCACCGCCCGCTTCACGAGTCGCTTCCCGCCCGATTCCTTCGGGTCTTCGACCTGCTCACAGATGGCTACGCGATGGCCGAGCTCGGCGAGGCGTTTGATGTAGCCATCGGCGCTGTGCACGGGGAAACCGCACATCGGCACCGGGTCGACCTTGTCCTTGTCGCGACTGGTGAGGGTGATGTCGAGGATCGGCGCGACCCGCTCGGCGTCTTCCAGGAACAGCTCGTAGAAGTCGCCCATGCGATAACACAGGATGGCGTCGGGGTGGTCGGCCTTGATGGCCAGGTACTGGCGCATCATCGGTGTATCGCGCGCCGAGGTCGCCTTCACTCCCGGCCCCCGAAGTCGTCGCCCGCGGCCGGGTCGCTGCCCCCGAACCCATTGCCCAGGCTGCGATCGAGTAGATCGAGGAGCCCCGCATAGGCGGAGCCGATGTCTTCGTCGCGACCGGCGGCGATCAGAGCGCGCCCCAACACCACGCGGGCTTCGACGTTGCGCGGCTCGCGATCGAGCAGCCGCTTGAGTTCGATCACCGCGAGGTCGGCGTCCCCGCGGCTCAGCAGGTAACGCGAGAGCGCAAGCGTCGCGCCGGGGTCGCCGGGATCGTGTTCGATCAGCTCGCGCAAATAGCTCTCGTATTCGCGCGCGCGATCGGTGGCCGCGAAGGTCGCTTCGACGCGGGGATAGACCTCGAGGGCGAGCTCGCGATCGAGGGCGGGCACCTTCGCCCAGGCGGAGAGCGCCGCCTTGTCCTTGCCGCGATCGGCTTCGAGTTGGCCGAGCAGCAGATGTGCCCGGGCACACTCGCGATCGCGGCGCAGGGCCGTCTTGGCCGCCTTGCGCGCCGCCCCGGCTTTTCCGCTCTCACGTTCGTGCTCACCCAGTGCCACCCAGAGCGCCGCTTCGCGGGCCTTGTCGCGCGTTTCGATTCGGGCGAGGCGCTTTTCGAGGGCGATGGCCTTGGCGTAGTCCTGGAGATCGGTCTGGAGCTCGACGAGGGCGCGAAGCGCTTCGGCGTCGCGCGGATCGTGGGCCAGCACCTCTTCGAAGCTCGCGACGGCGCGGCGCAGGAAACCACCGGCGTGGAAGTCCTGGGCGAGTTCGCGCAGCACCGTCTGGCGATCGGCCGGCGAGAGATCCTTGCGCAACAGCAGGTTCTGATGGAGCCGGATCGCGCGACCGATCTCACCGCGCCCGCGGTAGAAGCGGCAGAGCGCCACGTAGGCATCGACGGCGTCGCTATCGATCCGCAGCGCTTCGGTGAGCGCGCGCTCCGTCGTCTCGTCGTCTTGGGCGAGATGGGCGAAGAGGGCCTTCTGCAACAGGGCGTCGAAGTCCGCTCGCGAACCGCGGCGTCTACTCGCCGACCCGCCGCGGCGCACCGA
>JANQEL010000053.1 GCA_028278345.1 Myxococcota bacterium | reverse complement strand
CTCCCTCGTGGACGGCGGCCTTTGCGCAGAGTCTGGAACGACTGGCCGAGCGCGACCCGCGCGTGTTGGCCATTACCGCCGCCATGCCCGACGGGACGGGACTCGAAGGCTTCGCCGAGCGCTTCCCCGATCGCTTCTTCGACGTGGCGATCGCGGAACAGCACGCGGTCACCTTCGCCGCCGGGCTCGCGGCCGAGGGGTTGCGGCCCGTGTGTGCAATCTACTCGACGTTCCTCCAGCGGGCGTTCGACCAGATCGTGCACGACGTCGCACTCCAGGGGCTGCCCGTCACCTTCGCCCTCGACCGGGCCGGGCTCGTCGGGGCGGACGGCGCGACGCATCACGGTGCCCTCGATCTCGCCTACCTGCGAATCGTTCCGAACCTCGTGGTGGCGGCGCCCCGCGATCGGGATCAACTCCAGCGTATCCTGGCGACGGCGATCGATTCCGATCGCCCCTTCGCACTCCGATTTCCGCGCGGTGAAGTGGTCGACGCGCCACTCGATCCCGAACCCAAACCCCTGCGGATCGGAACCGGGGAGGTGCTTCGCGAAGGCGGCGACGTCGCTTTGTTCGCAGTGGGCAAGACGGTTCCGATCGCGTTGCTTGCGGCCGAGCACCTCGCCACGATGGGGATCGCTGCGAGTGTGACGGATGCACGCTTCGTCAAACCGCTCGATCGCGAACTCCTCGCCGAGATGGCCGGACGCGGTTCGTTCGTCCTCTGCCTCGAAGATCACGTACTCGCGGGTGGGTTCGGGAGTGCGGTCCTCGAGGCGTTCTCGGAACTCGGTGTCGAAGCGGCTGTCGCTCGTTGCGGGTTGCCCGATCGATTCATCGAACACGGTGAAACCGAACGGCAATGGGCAGATCTGGAGATGGATGCCCACGCGGTCGTTCGACGCGTCCTCGACCGCCTCGAAGGGAGTCGCCCGTGAGCGCGTTCGGTCACACGACCAGCGCCGGTCAGTCCTCGACGATTTCTCTCGATGATGCCTATCGCCACTGCGAGGGCATTACGCGTGCAAGCGGTTCGAGCTTCCTGGCGACGTTCTGGATGTTCCCGCCGCCGCAGCGGCGAGCGCTGCACGCCATATACGCCTTCTGCCGACTGGCCGACGACATGGCTGACGATCCCTCGATCGCTGGGAATCGTCGCCGGCTACTTGCCGCGTGGCGCAGAGAACTCGATCTCGCCTACCAGGGGCGATCCCATCATCCCGTCGGAGTCGCCCTTGCGGACAGTGCCCGACGATACCGACTGAACAAGCGCTACCTCGACGACCTGCTCGACGGAATCGAATGGGATCTCGACGGCACGCCGTTCGAGACATTCTCGTCTCTCGAATCCTATTGCTACCGGGTCGCGTCGACCGTGGGCCTGCTGGTGTTGTCGGTTCGGGGGATCGATCCGGCTGAGGCGACCGAGTACGCCACCTCTCTCGGTCTCGCCGTTCAACTGACGAACATTCTCCGCGACGTGGGAGACGATGCACGCGAAGGGCGGTGCTACCTGGCGCGAGAGGATCTCGAGCGACTCGGGGTCAAGGAAAGCGATCTGATTGCCAGCGAAGCGAGCGAGCCTTTGCGCCTGCTGCTCGCGTGTTACGCCGAAAGAGCCCGGATTCGCTTCGAGCGTGCCGACAAGGCGCTGCGTCCGGAGTGGATCCGCTCTGCGAGGCCGGCCCAGGCGATGGGCGCCGTCTACCGCACGCAACTCGAGCGACTGTGCACGGAAGGATTCCCGTGCCTCGGCGAGGCGCGGCGACTTTCAAGTGTAGAGAAGTTCGTTGCGGCGACACGCGGGTTCATCGGTGCGCACACGGCATGAGTGATATCGCCCAGCGCAAGGACGACCACCTCGATCTGTGTCGTGACCGCGACGTCGAAGGGCACAGCTCGAACCTCCTCGACGAGGTCCAACTCCTGCACGAGGCCTTGCCCGACTTGTCGGTCGACGAGATCGACACGTCGGTGGAATGGCTCGGGCAGCGATTGGCGGCGCCCATCGTCGTCTCTGGCATGACCGGGGGAACGGAACGCGCTGGGGAGATCAACCGTGCCCTGGCCGAGGTTGCGCAGAAGCTGGGGTGCGCCATGGGGTTGGGTTCCCAGCGTGCGATGCTCGTGAACCCCCGAGCGCTCGCGAGCTACCGCGTGCGCGATTGCGCCCCTGACATCCTGCTACTGGCCAACATCGGTCTCGTACAGGCGAGAGCCATGTCGATCGAGGCGCTGCAGTCCATGGTCGAGTCCGTGGGTGCGGATGCCCTGTGTGTTCACCTGAACGTGGCCCAGGAGCTGGTGCAGGACGAAGGCGATCGCGATTTCCGCGGTGGTCTCGACAGTCTGCGCCGTTTCGTCGAAGCGCTTCCGTTTCCGGTCGTGGTCAAGGAAACCGGTTGTGGATTCTCGGCCGCAACGCTGGCCAGACTGCGCGATGCCGGGATCGAGAACGTCGACGTTTCCGGTCGAGGTGGCACCAGCTGGCCGGCTGTCGAGGCCCTGCGCGGGTCGCCGCGCCAACGCGCACTGGGCGAGATCCTTCGCGAATGGGGCGTTCCCACGGCGGCGTCGATCGTCTACGCGCGAGGGGCGGGTCTCGAAACGATGGCGTCGGGCGGGGTTCGCGATGCCTGGGACGTCGCGCGCGCGTTGGCTCTCGGCGCTCGCGTGAGCGGCCTTGCCCTTCCGTTCCTGCGTGCGCTCGCGACCGGGGGGAGAAGCGGGTTGGCGTCGTTCTCGGAACGCCTGGTCGAAGACCTTCGCGCAATCATGTTGCTGGTCGGAGCGCGAAACGTCGATGCACTGCGTTCGGCTCCCTTCATCGTCGGGGCGGAACTCGAACGCTGGCTCGAGCCACCCCGAACCGCCGGGGCTCGTGCTTCGAAGGGCGGCGGCGGGGAGCAGGGCGCGTGACGCCGTCGACGGTGAGTCGATCGATCGAATCGAACGCCTTTCCGGGATCGGATGCGTCGACACGTGTCGAAGACTCCGGCGGCGCGAACGCTTCGGCCGGAGGCGACCAGCGTCTTCTCTCTCCGGAAGTCGTGCGAGAGCATCGACGCGGTGAGAACTTCCCGGTGGCCCTCCGGGTGCTGTCGCGCGCGCGCCGGCACGCGCTGCTGGTGCTCTACGATTTCGCGCGTCTCACCGACCAGATCGGCGACGCTGCGTGGGGCAACCGAAACGAACTGCTGGATCGATTGGAAGCCGATGTCGACGCGCTGGGAGTCGAGCGCCCGAAGCTCGAGATCGTGCAGGCTCTGGCGCCCGTGGCCCACGAGTTTGCGATTCCGTCTTCGCTCTTCCGCAGGCTGATCGACGCGAATCGTTTCGACCAGAAGCATGTCGACATCGAAGACTTCGACGGGCTGCTCGCCTACTGCAGACTTTCGGCCAACCCTGTCGGCGAAATGGTGCTCTGCGTGTTCGGAGAGCACTCTCCCCGCAACGTTGGCTATTCGGATTCCATCTGCAGCGCACTGCAGATCGTCGAGCACTGCCAGGACGTCGCAGAAGACCATGTGCAGGGGCGCGTCTACCTGCCGCGCGTCGATCGACTGGCCGCGGGTTGCGCAGCGGAAGATCTGTCGAGCCGCCCGGCCTCGACCCCACTTCGATCGGTGGTTTCGCGACAGGTCGCCCGCGCTCGTGAGTTGTTGATCGACGGCCAGCCCCTGGTCCGCGCGCTCGAGGGGCAGGCGCGCTGGGCGGTCGCAGGGTTCGTCGCTGGAGGGCTCGCGACGTGCGACGCACTCGAGCTGGCCGACTACGATCCGAATGCGCGCCCGGTCCGTCCATCGAAGTGGCACATGCTTCGCCATGGGTTGCGATTGCTGCTGCCGAGGTCGCCGGGGTGACGATCACACCCCGCATCGTCGTCGTGGGTGGCGGGCTGGCCGGCTTGAGCGCCGCGGTCGAGTGTGCCGATCGTGGGGCCGAGGTCACGCTCCTCGAATCGCGCTCGCGACTCGGCGGCGCCACCTGGTCTCGACATCATCGTCGGCTGGGGTTCGAGATCGACAACGGTCAGCACGTCTTCATGCGCTGTTGCGAGGCGTATCGCGGCTTCTTGAATCGCATCGGTGTCGCTGATCGTGTCTTCATGCAGCAACGGCTCTCGGTGCCGGTGTGGCGTCCCGGGGAGTCGGCCTTCGAGATTCGACGCCACGCACTGCCGGCACCTGCCCACCTGTTGCCGAGCCTCCTGTCGTTTCGCGGGTTGTCGCTGAGCGAGCGGTTTCACGCTGCGCAGGTGGCCGCGAGGCTCAGCCGACTCGACCCGGAAGATGCTCGACTCGACGACGCTTCGTTGGGCGATTGGCTCGGGGCGCGCGGATCCTCGGCGAATGAAATCGAGCGGCTCTGGGATCTGCTGATCCGACCGACCCTGAACCTTCCCGTGCGAGAGGCTTCTCTCGCGCTGGCGGTGAAGGTCATGCGCACCGGCTTTCTCGATCGCGCCGACGGTGCCGACATTGGATGGTCCCGAGTTCCCCTGACGGAACTCCACGGCGAAGCCGCCGCGAAGGCCCTGGCCATGAGGGGCGGGCGCGTGCATCTGAGAGCCGAGGTCGATCGGATCGAATCGAGTCGAAGCGATGGGGTGGTGGTGCACAGCCGAGGGCAGGCTCTGATGGCAGATGCCGTCATCCTCGCGACCCCGCCCGACGTCGCCTGCAAGCTGGTGCCCGAATCCGCATCGACTGAGCGCGCCGCGCTCGCGAAGCTCGAAACCTCGCCGATCGTGAGCCTCCACATCGTGTTGGATCGCAAGGTGATGGACGTTCCCCTCGGCGTCGCGCTGGGATCGGAACTCGAGTGGATCTTCGATCGATCCGAGCGCCTCGGAAACCCGAGCGACCAGTATCTGACTGTGGCTCTTTCCGCCGCAGAGCGCTGGCTCGGTCGATCGGTACGCGAGCTCGAAGCCATCTCTGTAGCGGAGTTACACCGCGTCCTTCCGCGGGCACGTGCCGCGCGAGTGGTGGGCTTCGCGGCCACCGTGGAGCGACACGCGACGTTTCGCGCGAGCCCGGGAACGCGTGCCCTGCGACCCGGAGCCGGAACGCGCATCGGTCGCCTGTACCTCGCCGGCGCTTTCACGCAGACCGGTTGGCCGGCCACGATGGAAGGTGCCGTGCGCAGTGGTCTGGCGGCTGCTCGCAGTGCGGTGGCCGTGGAGACGCAACCCCCGAACCGCAGGAGCCGCATTTCATGAAACCCCGGCAGACACCGAAGCCCCTCGAATCAGCCGCATCGACGATCGGTCCCAAGTTGGCGGCGGGATCCGCTTCTCTGAATCCAGGGCTGCGGCGCGTCGTCGAGTACCACTGGGGCTGGCGAGATCCCGAAGGCAACCGGATCGAGGCGCGCAAGGGCAAGGCGCTGCGTCCTGCCCTCGGGCTGCTTTCGGCGGAGGCGGTCGGAGAGGAGCGAGACCTTGCGCTGTCGGGTGCGGCGGCCGTCGAGATGCTGCACGACTACACGCTCCTGCACGACGACGTCATGGATCGCGACGAGGAAAGAAGGGGTCGTCCAACCGCCTGGGTGGTCTTTGGCACGGGGGCGGCCATCTGCGCCGGTGATGCACTTGCGGCTCTGGCCCAGCGGGTTTTGTTGGAGGATGCGAGCCCGCGCCGAGAGGGCGCGCTGCGCGCTCTGTGCAAGGCCAACGAAGACGTGATCGCCGGGCAGATGCTCGATGCGAGCTTCGAGGGTCGGGTCGACGTCTCGATTGGCGCGTACACCCGCATGGCGAGTCTGAAGACCGGAGCGCTGCTGCGCTGTTCCGCATCGATCGGCGCGATCCTCGCCGATGGCCCCGAAGCCTCGATCGCCGCGCTGGCGGACTTCGGCACGCATCTGGGGCTCGCGTTCCAGGCGGTCGACGACTGGCTCGGCATCTGGGGCGATCGCGAACAGGTGGGCAAACCGATTGGGAGTGATCTTCGACAGCGCAAGGCTTCGCTGCCCATTCTGCATGCGGCGGCGTCGTCTTCGGCCGCCGGAGAGGAGATCCGATGTCTGCTTCGAAGCGACGATCCACTATCCGAAGAGGACGTCGAACGCGCCACCGACTGCGTGGCGGACACCGGAGCAGGAGAAGTCACGGTGGCGGTTTCGAAGGTCGAACTCGAGCGCGCCATCGGGGCCCTCGATCGGGCGTGGCTTGCGAACCATCCGCGGTCCCAACTGAGCGAGTTGGCCGAGTTCGCGATTCGACGGGCGTACTAGCGGTTCGCTGCGACGGGCAATGAACCAGGCAATGCGAGGCGACGAGAAGATGAAGATATTGCTCGCCAACCCTCGAGGGTTCTGTGCGGGGGTGCGGCGGGCGATCGAGATGGTGCAGACAGCACTCGCGCGGTTTGGCCCTCCTGTCTACGTGCGCCACGCCATCGTTCACAATCGGCACGTGATCGAACGCCTCGAGGAGGCGGGGGCCATCTTCGTCGAAGAGGCCGAAGACGCGCCAAGGGGTGCGCTGCTCGTCTTCTCCGCCCACGGCGTTTCTCCGGCGGTTCGCGCGGCTGCAGCGGCGCGCGACCAGCGGGTCATCGACGCGACCTGCCCGCTGGTTCACAAGGTGCACGGCGAGGCCGCGCGCTCCGCACGGGCGGGGCGCGAGATCCTGCTCGTCGGCCACGCCGACCACGTCGAAGTTCAGGGAACCCTCGGGCACGCCCCCGAATGTACGACCGTGGTCGAAGACCTCGGGGACGCCGAGAGCGTCTCGCTGCCCAGGGGGGCGTCGGTCTCGGTGCTCACCCAGACGACCCTGTCGATCGACGATACGAGACAGATCATCGATCGCCTGCACGAACGCTTCGATCGGCTCGAGATGCCGAAGAAGAGCGATATCTGCTACGCGACCCAGAACCGTCAGGACGCGGTCAAGGCGTTGGCCCGCCGTGCGTCGCACGTGCTCGTCATCGGTTCTCCCGAATCCTCGAATGGGATGCGATTGGTCGAAACCGCAGCCCGTGCAGGGGCCGATGTGCGTCGCGTGGAAGATGAAACGGAACTCGACGCGGCCTGGTTGGCGGGTGTGACCACCCTTGGCGTGACGGCGGGGGCGGCCGTACCGGACTGTGTCGTCAGTCGGACCCTTCGCGCGCTCGAAGCGATGCGAGAAGGGTGCGTCGGGTTGGAGGAACTCAGTGGTGCGGAAGAGTTGCTTCGCTTCGCGATCTCATCTGCGGCGTTTCCGAGCGAGGCGGCCTCGTGAACCCGCAGTCGCCCGGCCGGCGCCCGACGCGAACGGTGATGGTGGGCGACGTCGCCATCGGAAGCGAACACCCGATTCGCGTCCAATCGATGATCAATGCGTCCCTGGCCGATCCCGTTGCCGCCGCAAGGGAGGTGGATGCCCTTGCGCGCGCAGGATGCGAACTGGTTCGGGTCACCACACCGTCGCTGTCCGACGTGGATCGCCTGAGGGAAATGCGCCGCGAACTCTCGCGCCGGTCGGTTCGCGTGCCCATCGTCGCCGACGTTCACTTCACCCCGAAGGTGGCCTTCGCCGTGCTCGAGGTCGTCGACAAGGTGCGCATCAACCCGGGCAACTTCGCAGATCGCAAGCGCTGGGCAGTCGAACACTACAGCGACGGTGAGTACGAACGTGAACTCGAGCGCGTCGCCGAGAAGTTCTCACCCCTGGTGCGCCGAGCCAAGGCCCTGGGGCGCGCCCTTCGGATCGGCAGCAATCACGGTTCGCTTTCGGATCGCGTGCTCAGTCGCTACGGCGATACGCCGCTCGGTATGGTGGAGAGTGCCCTCGAATACGGAGCCGTCTGTCGCGACGAGGGCTTCTTCGATGTGGTGTACAGCATGAAGTCGAGCAACCCCCGCGTGATGATCGCGGCCTACCGGTTGCTGGCCGAGCGCCTGGACTCCCAGGGCAAGTTGGGTGCGCCTCTGCATCTGGGCGTGACGGAAGCCGGACGTGGGATCGACGGTCGCATCAAGAGCGCCGTCGGGATTGGAAGCCTCATCGAGGAAGGGTTGGGAGACACTGTGCGCGTCTCGCTCACGGAGCCATCGGTGAACGAGATTCCGGTCGCCCGGCAACTCGCGGAGCGGGCTGCGCGAACCCGCTGCGTCTCGGTGCCGCCGCCCGCGACCGGGCCACCCGACGAGGCGTCGGACAGTTTCCTGCGTCGCGGAACGGGATTGCCTCCCGTAGTGGAACTCGAAGCGGGCCACATCGGTGACCAGGCCCGTGGGCGGATCGACTCGATGGTCGAACAGTTGTCCCGCGCCAGCGACCTGCGGTGCGAAGGCCTCATCGTCGACGTCTTCGAGCAGGCGGACATCGATCGCGCACGGTCCTTCGCCGAACGGTTGCACGGGCTCGATCCGGACATGGTTCTTCGCGTTCGCGCAGAGCTCTGCTGGATCCCTGCCGTTCGCAAGGCCCGCCTCGCGCCGCTCCTGCTGCTCGCGAGTCGTACCCCTCGATACGAGATCGAGAAGGCCGTCGATCTACTCGGGGGCGAGCTGACCGCCGTAGAGTGGTCGGTCGAGTTCGAATCGGGGTTGGAGGAGGGCGGCGCGGTGCTGGCCGGCTTGCTGGACGTGCTGGATCGGGCAGGCCAGAGCGCATTGGTGGTCGGAGCGCGCAGCGACGCCTTCGCAGTTTCGCATCGCCGGTTGGCCCACGCGGTCACGCGCGCCGGATTCGAGGCCGAAGTAGCGCTGAGACATCGCGGAACCTGGGCCGATCCGCTGGCCGCCGTGATCCACCCGGCGGTCGATCTCGGAGCGCTGCTCTGCGACGGAATCGGCACCCGCGTTTCGACGGCCAGTGGAGCACAGCCACTGGTCGATCTCGATCTGCTCTACCGCATTCTGCAGGGCGCGCGTGCCCGCATGATTCGGCCCGAATACATCTCGTGCCCCTCCTGCGGCCGCACGCAATTCGATCTGGAGTCGGTCACCCGAAAGATCCAGGCACGCACCGGTCATCTCCAGGACGTCAAGATTGCCATCATGGGATGCATCGTGAACGGACCCGGAGAGATGGCGGATGCCGATTTTGGCTATGTCGGCTCGGGCCCGGGAACGGTGCATCTCTTCGTGGGGCGTGAGCGCGTCGAAGCCCACGTCCCCGAGCGCGAAGCCCCCGATCGCCTGGAGGCTTTGATCCGTCGTACCGGTCGCTGGCGCGAGAGCACTGCCGCGCAAGCGTGATCGGCGATCGCCCCGCTAGGCGCTCTTGCGTTCGGCCTCGGCGATTGGAGTCGTGCTGCTCGGGTCGCTCTTCTGGGCGGAGGTCGGCGACTTCGTCATCGAGATGCTGCCGTTCACCGTGGCGCCTTCGTGGATCTGGAGGCTCGGCGCGTTGATGTCGCCGTCGACGGTTCCGGTCGATTGCACCTCGACGCGCTGGGTGGCGTTGAGATTGCCGGCCGTCTGGCCCACCACGATGATCGCCTTGGCTTCGATGTCGGCGGTGATGCGACCGTCGGTGCCGACCGTGATCTCGTTGTTGGGAAGCTGGACGCGTCCTTCCACCTTTCCTTCGATGATGAGATCCTCGTCCCCCGACAGATCGCCCTTGATGATGATCGACTTCCCAATCGTTGCCACGGTGGTTCCTCCGGTGGGCGGCGCAGTGCCGCGATCCTGGCTCGCGCGATCGGAGCCTCGGTTGCTCTGATCGGCCGACGAGCCGCTTCCCTTCGAACGTTTCTTCATGTTTGCTGCCAGACTGGAACGCGAAGCGGAGTCACCCGCGGCGTTCTCGGGGGAGGGAGCAGACGACTTGCTCGAAGGCTTGGACGGTTGCTGCTTCGTCTCCGTCCGACCTTCGCTCTTCTCATTCTTGCTGAACAGACCCAAAGCGGACCTCCAAGGAATGCGCTCAGGCGCGGGCAGATTATCGCACCCCATGCCCATGCGGGATGCGCGGAGTTCCCCGCACCCGAGTGATACGAAGCACATCGTCACGTGTTCACAACGAGAACGTGACGACTGACCCGGGAGCGGTGGGGCGGCTCAGGGGAAGCGCCTGCGGCTCAAGGCAAGAGAGGATCGACGAGGTCGCGCGGCGCGAAAGATTCGCGCTCGAGCTCGGAAAGTTCCTTCGCCACGGAACCGATCACGACGTTGTGGTTTCGCAGGATCGTGGCTTGCGCCCGATCGAGGTCGCTCGCCGCCGTTCGGTAGGTCTGCAGGGCCGCGATCTTCTTCACCTCGGCGTCGACCAGCTCGGACTCCTTTTCGAGAACGTCGAAGGGCGTCGACTCGCCGTGCTCGAGGCGGATCCGCTCGGCGCGCAGCTGTTCCTCCGCCGCCACACGCTGTCGCTCGGCGGCGTCGATCCCCTCGCGTGCGGCCTGGAGCAGGCGGATGAAGGTCCGCACTTCGAAGACGATCAGCTGTTCGATCTGCGCCAGGCGAGTTTTCGCCTCACGCAGTTGGATCCGCGCCTTGGTGACGTTGTGCCGCGGACCGTAGTTCCCGATCGGGATCGAGATCGAGGCTCCGACCGAATAATCCCGGCCACTGCGCTTCTCGAACCAATCGTCGTGGGTGTCGTTGAAGCCGCCGCCCGTGCTCTCGGGAGTCCCGAAGAGGGGGTTGAGGTCGGGGTTGCCCTTGCCCTCGATCGCGGACGTTCCGTAGGCGGCGTTGAAATCGAGCTCGGGGAGACGGAGGTTCTTGCGGAACCTCAGGTCGACTTCCTGCTGTTCCAGGACGAGGCGAACCTGTGCCAGCTCGGGACGGTTCTTCATCGCGTATTCCGTCGCGATGACGGGGTCGACCTCGTATTCCTGGAAATCGAAGGGGTCATCGACCGGCTCCAGGTCGATGTTCGATATCGCGGTCAGGCGTCGTCCGTGGAGGATGTCGACCAATCCGTCCTGGCTGTTGCGGTAGACCGCCTCCGCGTTGATGTGGTCGAACTCGCGCGCGGCTACTCCGGCTTCGGCCTGCACGACCTCGACCTTGGACTTGACGCCAACTTCGTACTGGGTGCGCGTTTGTTCGAGCAGAGCCCGGCTCGTCTCCAGGCTCTTGATCGCCACGCGCAACTTCTCGCGGTCGGCCACGAGGTTCCAATACGCCGCGACGGTGCCGTGAACCGTATTGATCACCGCGCCCCGGAACTCTTCGTCGGCGATGGAAGCAGACAGGCCGGCGATCCGGACGTTGGTCCAGGGTTCGTTCCAGACGAGCCCGCGCAACAGGGGAACGTTCGCCGAGAAGCTGAGGCCCGACTCGTACTCGGGACTGAAGGTGACGGATCCCTGATCCGTCTTGACGCGTGAGCCCGCGTAGTTGACTGAGAGGGTGGCGCCGAGCCACGGAACGAGACCCGATAGGCCCAGCGCGCCGTTTCGGCTCGTCGTCTTGTTGGTAGCGCCTTCGTTCAGGGCGAAGGTGTTCTGCTGCCGGATATTGGAGAACGTGTAGCTGCCCGAGAGGGTGGGGTCGTAGGCACTCCAGGCGAGGGCCAGGTCTTCTTGAGCGAGCAGAGGTCCATGTCGCTCGATCATGACGTCGAGGTTGTTCCGCAGAGCCAGCTCGACGGCGTCGCGAAGGGTGAGCTCGACGTGTTCCACAGGCGAGCGTGGATCCGTCATGGTGCGGGCCGTCGAATACTCCTTCTCCTCCGCCGCTTCGGGTTCTTCCGCGGCGGCGAACGAGGCGCTGAGCCCGAGGGAGAGCGAGATCACGAGTGCGCAATGCGTCCCGAGGCGCATCCGGTTCCTCCTTTGGCGATCGCGGTCGTCCGGCGGAACCCGCACGGCCGAAGTGGCGGCCGGCGAATCCGCTGCAGGGACGAGGGTGGGATTCTCTGCAGGGGCGATGACGACAGGGATCGACATGAATGACGACGCGGGGCGGCGGCGCGTCGGGCGCACTGAGTAGCAAATCCCCATTTTCGCGGCCAAACGCGGCGGCGGGGCGATTGGCCGTGGTCTGGCGCAAGGCTGTCAGTTGAAGCCGCACCCATCGCCGGTTCAGCGGGTGCGCTTGCTAGAATCGGCCGCCATGACGGTGGCTTCGGTGGTGCTTGGTGCGGGGCGAGGTGTTCGCATGGGCGGGGAAATCCCCAAGGCCTATGTCGAACTCGCCGGCTGCTCGCTTTTCGCCCGGTCGATCCAGACGATGCTGGGGGTGCCGTCGATCGATTTCGTGCAGCCCGTGATCGGCGCGGACGACGCCGAGCGTTTCGCCGCGGCGGTTTCGCTTCGCGACGCGAAACTCGCCCCGCCCGTGATCGGCGGGGCCGAAAGACAGGATTCCGTGGCCGCCGGCCTCGCGGCCCTGCCGGATTCGATCGAGTGGGTGGCGGTGCACGACGCCGCGCGCTGCCTGGTGACACCGGAGGAGGTCGAGCGCGTGATCGACGCCGCGCGTGAGTACGGCGCCGCGCTGCTCGCCATTCCGGCACGCGACACCATCAAGCGGGTGCGGGGGGAGGCCGTGGTCGAGACCCCCGATCGGGCCGAGTGCTGGGCGGCGCAGACCCCGCAGGTCTTCCGCCGCGACCTGCTGCGCGAAGCCCTCGACAAGGCCGCCGCCGAAGCCTTCGTGGGCACCGACGACGCCCAGCTGGTCGAGCGCCTCGGCGTCACCGTCCGGGTGGTGCGGGGCAGCGAGCGCAACATCAAACTCACCCTGCCCGAGGACATCGCCGTGGCCGAGGGCTGGCTGCGTGGGGAAGGAAAAGAGTGAGCATCCGTATCGGCCAGGGCTTCGACGCCCATCAACTCGTCCCCGATCGCCGCCTGGTACTCGCCGGCGTCGAGGTTCCCCACGACCGCGGACTGGAGGGGCACTCCGACGGCGACGTCGTCTACCACGCCGTCTGCGACGCCATCCTCGGCGCCCTGGCGGACGGCGACCTCGGCAAGCACTTTCCCTCTACCGACGAATCCCTGCGCGGCATCGACAGCGCGATCCTGCTCGAGCGGGTGATCGAGCGGATGGAAGGGCGGGGGCTGCGGCTCGGCAATCTCGACGCCACCCTGATCGCCCAGGCGCCGCGTCTCTCTCCCCACCAGGAGCAGATGGAGAAGAATCTCGTCGCGCTCCTGCACACCACCCCCGATCGGGTGAACCTGAAACTCACGACGACCGATCACCTCGGTGCCCTCGGTCGTCAGGAAGGCATTGCGGCGCTGTGCGTCGTGTTGCTCGAATCCGCCGACGATCGATAGATCGATAGAAGGAAAGACCACCGCGTGAGCGACATCGTTCTCTACAACACCCGCACCCGGAAGAAGGAGACCTTCGTTCCGATCGAAGAAGGCAAGGTGGGGATCTACACCTGCGGGCCCACGGTCTATGGCCCGGCGCACGTCGGCAACCTGCGCGCGCAGATCGTGCCCGATCTGCTGAAGCGCTTCCTGCGCAGCGAGGGGTACGAAGTCACCCACGTCGTGAACATCACCGACGTGGGCCACCTGGTGTCCGACGCCGACGAGGGCGAGGACAAGATGGAAGTCGCCGCCCAGCAGGCGGGGCAGACCGCGGAAGAGATCGCCGAGAAGTACACCCAGCTGTGGCACGAGGATCGCGCGCGGCTCAACTGCCAGCCGCTGGAACACGTCCCCAAGGCCACCGAGCACATCCCCGAACAGATCGAACTCGCCCGGGCTCTCGAGGAGAAGGGCTACCTCTATCGCATCGAGGACGGCATCTACTTCGACATCTCGAAGTTCCCGCGCTACGCGGAGCTCGCGAAGCTCGACCTCGAAGGGCAGGGCGCGGTGCATCGCATCGAGAAGGTCGAGGGCAAGCGGCACCCCGCCGACTTCGGCATCTGGAAGTTCGCGCCCGAAGGCGTGAATCGGTTGCAGGAGTGGGATTCGCCCTGGGGCCGCGGCTTCCCCGGCTGGCACCTCGAGTGCTCGGCGATGAGCAGCAAGTACCTGGGAAAGCGCTTCGACATCCACACCGGCGGCCTCGACCTCGCGACCGTGCATCACACGAACGAGGTCGCCCAGAGCGAGTGCGGCTTCGACGTGAGCCCGTGGGTGAACTTCTGGGTCCACAACGAGTTC
>JANQEL010000079.1 GCA_028278345.1 Myxococcota bacterium | reverse complement strand
TCCCAGGCGGCCGCCCACCGCGCGCGCCACTCCTCGCGCGGCTGCTCTCCCTCGGTGAGCCGGGCCCGAAGCCACGCCTTCGCGCTCTCGCGCTTGTCTGCCGAAATCGTCACAGGAGCGAAGCTAGCTTGTCGCGATGCTCGCGGTCAGCACGAACACCCAATCGAACCGAAGCGACCACGCGGCCTCCTGGAGCCTCTCGCTCCGGTAACCGGCAATCGACCTCGATCGTACTCCGGGTAGTCCCATGTACGAGGGCACGATGAGACGCCGCGACTTCTTGATTCGAACAGGCTCGACGAGCCTATGGCTCGTCAGCGTCAGCGTCCTGGGAGGCTGCGAGGGCGCGGGCGGAAGCAGCGGCCGCGCAGACGATGACGACGATGCGGCGCCCGCCGGCGAGGTCGAGTTCACCGTCGACTCGGCCAGTGGCCACGTCCACGCCTTTCGGATTCCCCAGGCGACCCTGGATTCACCACCGGCCGCGGGCTTCCGAGCCTTCACCAGCACCGATGCCGGGCACGAACACTTCGTCAACCTGTCGCAGGCCGACCTCACCGATATCGCGGCCAGCATCGCGGTCGTCGGAACGACATCGCAGAACGCGGGTCACAGCCACGGCTTCAGTTTCGCCTGAGCCGCACTCGCAGTAGACGACGGAGCATCGTCGATGGCTCAGCAGGGCCCTCCGGCGTCGACGATCACGCGCGTGGTGTCGAGTCGCACCACACCATCACTGTCATCGACGATCGCCTGAACGGTGTGCTCGCGCAGACCACAACCCGGTTCCGAGAGGATGACGTTGATCGACGCCCCGGTTCCGAGCGGGCCATCGATCGTCGAATGCCAGCCGACCTGATCGCTGATGTCGCCGTCTTCGGCGTCGGTGGCGACCGCCTGGAGCAGTACCGGCACGCCCTCCATCACCGTGATGGGGTCGACGGCGGGTTGGACGATGTCGATCTGCGGTGGCGTATTCGTGCCCGAGGATGCGACCGAGATCTCGACCGTCGCGAGCCCGATGCCGCCGTCGGCGTCGGCCCCCTGGAAGCGGATCTCGTGCAGGCCGTCCGAGAGTGATGCCGTGAGCTCGTAGCCGGTCCCCAGCAGGCCGTCGATCGACGACTCCCACCACACGTCTACGTCGCGCAGGGGCGCGAAGGACTCGAGATCGAAGGCCTCACCGCGGAAGTCGATCGCCTCTCCCTCGAAGTAGATGATCGCCGAGAAGGGAGAGAGGATCTCCATGAAGGGCGGCGCGTTGAACATGTGGATGGTGATCGAATCGCTCGCCGTCCAGCCGAAACTGTCGGTCACCGTCGCCGTAATGGTGTGGGTGCCGGGAGTCAGGTTCGGGAAGAAGGCCGCGCCCCCAATGCCGAGGAATCCGTCGCGATTGCTCGACCATTCGATGGCGAGCCCCGACTTGTCCTCGCGATCCATCGCCACCGCCCGGAAGCCGCTCAGCAGGAAGGAATCGACGGTGTCGCCGTTGCCCGGTTGGGTGATCTCGATCTCGGGGGGTGCGTCGCCGAGGGCGGCGCGAACCGCCTCCTGGGCCTTCACGACGCGATCGACGAAGACGTCGTCGGACTCCCCGGCTCGATCGAGCAGGTGCGCGAGGGCTTCGTTGCCATCGAGGTTGGGATCAGCGGCCATCACCATGGCGAGGACTCCCGCCATGTAGGGGGCCGAGAAACTCGAACCGCTGCGCACCGTCGCCGTCGCGCCCGATGCATCCTGATCCGGTCGCGCGCCGACGTGCACGGTGTACGGCGCGTAGATGTCGACGTCCTGCCCACCGTAGTTGCCATCCGGATCGTGCCAGGTGCTCTTGTAGTTGAGACCGCCGACGCAGATCACGCCTTCGTTCTCACAGGGATACCACCACTCCTCTTCCCAGACATGCCCGCCGAAGCTGTCCGTCGCATCGACGTTCACACCGTCGTTGCCCGCCGAAGCGATCACGATGATGCCGTTGTCGCTCAGCATCTGCGTATCGTCGGTGAGCATGTCGTACATGTGCGTTTCCATCGCGGGGATCGAACCGGCGTAGCTCAGGTTGAGGATGCGCGCGCCGCGCGCCACCGCCTGCATGATCGAGATGCGTTTGGTCGCCGAATCCGAGATGCCGTGCACGGTGATCGGCTGCACGACCTGCCCGCCGGTGCCCGCGATGCCGCGTCCGTTGTCGATCAGCGCGGCCGCCACCTGGGCCACACTCGTTCCGTGCCAGGGGCACGGGTTCCCACCGGAACACGCGATCGGGTTGGGCGTGTCGAACTCGGTGCCCGGCCCCGCCGACGACACCGCGATCTGGTCGCTCGGCATGTCGGGGTCGTTGCTCATGAAGCCCGCGTCGAGGATGCCCACGGGCACCCGCTCGCCATCCATGCCACTGCGCTGCAGATAGCCCCAGGCCGTCGTCACGCCGTGGTTCGGCGGAAGGTACTCGGGCAGACCAGGCACCCGACCGTCGACCAGGTTCACTTGCTTGAAGGCATCGGGATCCCAGCTGTCGCCGCCGAGATCGTCGCCACCTCCGGCTTCGGTCGTCTGCTTGTCGGCGATGCCCGCACCGGGGAAGGCGAAGTTCACGCTGATCGGATAACCCGCCAGTCGCGCTTCGGCCGCGGCGGCGAAGAGCCCCATGCCGTCTCCATCGCGAAAGCGAAGCTCCGAGAGCACGCCGGGCTCGAGGGCGAGTAGATCCGCATCGAGCCCGCTCGGATCGACGAGTGCGGGGTCGATCTGGATCACATGCGAGACCTTGCCCACGAGCCCGTAGTCGGCCGGGTCCGTGGTCGAAAGCAACGTGGCGCCATAGCCGGCAAAGTCCGCGAGGAAGTCGGGGAGGTCGCTGGGCTGATCGGTCAGGAGGATCAGTTCGTCGGCCACGAAGTGGGCCGGGGTTCCGATGGCGTTCGTGACGACCGAAAGCGGAATCGGCGTGCCACCGCCCTCTCGCGGCGGGAGTTGGCTCATCGGTTGCGAAATCGCGCTGTCGACGAAGACCCGCGCCGGAGCCGGCGGCAGGATCTCGAGCGTGGCGTCGATGATGTGCCCACCGGCGCCCACCGCTTCGAGCAGGGCGAGTTCCTCGGCAGCGACCGTCTGCGCGGTCAGATCGAAGCGAACTTCGCGCGCACCTTCCGGCACGGTGACACTCACCGGCGCCAGCAGGTTCGGGCTGCCACTCGACAGCATGAACTCGCTTCCGCCCGGCCCCGCCACGCCATCGAGCACGAGTTCGGCCTGGAGATCGCGCCCACCGCGCAGGGCGCGCGGGTGGAAGCCGAGGTTGACGCCGCCCGCCGGGAGCACGTCGAGGGCATCCGACACCTCGTCACTGCGCAATCGCGCGATCACCGAACTCGCGACCACCGCGCTCACCGCTTCGGTCGTCACTTCGAAAGCTGCGCGGTCCTGCCCTTCCGCCACCTGCACGGTTGGACCGGCCACGACTTCGGTGCTACCGCCCAGGAGCGTCACGTCGATCCCGCCGCTGGGCGCGGGCCCATCGAGATGGACCTCACCCGGAAGTGGGTTCCCGCCCACGACCGCGGGAAGCGCCATCTCGATGTGTTTGAGTTGCACCCCCGCGACGCGGAGTCGCGCACGCGCGTGGCAGAAGGGGTGATGCAGGCTGGCGGTGAGTCGAACCGCACGGTTCCGCGACGAACCGAGCACCTGGATCGGAACTTCGAGCTGGGTCTCGCCCGGAACGATCTTGAGCGAATCGGGAAGCGCCACGATTTCGGGTCGCGCCGACCTGAGGTGGAGGATCAAACCCGTCTTCGGGGCCGGGCCGGAGAGCACGGCGGTGGCCACGGTCGAATGCCCACCCTTGAAGCGCGTGCCCGGCACATCGAAGGAGATCACGCGTGGCGCCAGCACCAGGATGCGCGCAGCCCGTTCTTCGACTCCATCGCTCAGCCGAAGCGTCACGGGCGTATCGCTCGCCACGGGGATCGTCGGGAGGTCGGAGAAGACGAAGTCGTGCTCGACGGCCGGGTCATAGTCGAGTTGGATCTCTTCCATCGGGACGACTTCGGGATCGAGGCTCGTGACCGTCCACGTTCCGGCGCTGCCGCCAGCGAAGGCTTCGTGATCGATCTCGACCGCGAAGGTCTCGCCGCCGGTCACGACGCGCGGGGCGGCGCGAAAGGGGTCCCGATCGCAACCGCTGGCGGTCGAGAGCAGCAGGGCGATCGCGACGAGCAGAGCATTCCTGGGCATCATCGAGAGCATCATCGTTGGCTCCTTTGCGTTGGCCTGCGGTGGCTAGTGCTTCAACGCGGTACCCCGGTTCGCGCGCCCGAGCGCGAGCGCGTACACCCCGAGTACGGCGAAGAGTGCACCGAGCAGCAGTAGGGCGGGCAGGGACAGCCCGGGCACCGGGATGGCCGTTTCGTCGAGCACTTCGACTTCCACCACGACCTGGTCGGTGCTTCCGTCGCCGTCGATCACGAAGAGCGACACCTGGTACGTGCCGGGATCGTTGAACAGGTAGGTCGGGTCCTGGAGGGTGCTCGTCGCGCCCATGTCGTCGAAGTCCCAGCTCCAACCGACCACGCCGTCGTAGGCGGTGGTGAGGTCGGTGAAGGTCGCCATCGCGGGAGCGAATGGGCTGTCGAGCACATAGCCGAAGGCGGCGGTCGGAACGCTGTCCAGCACGGCGACCGGCGCGCTCGCGCTCTCGAGCAGGAAGAACGCGTCCGTGACCTCGACCTCGACCGTGTAGTTCCCCTGAGCGGCATAGGTGTGCTGCACGCTGTTCAGCGCCGCACCGCTGTCGGTGTCGCCATCGCCGAAGTCCCAGTCGTAATTCGTGATGGGCCCGTTCGAACTCAAGGCCGTTGCGAGCATCGAGAGAGGATCGCCCTCGGTCACGACATAGGGATCGTCGAGGCTCACGGTGGGCAGTGCGCCCTGCCCCATCACCGTGATCGTGCGGTAGTCGGCGGGCAGCGTGCTTCCCTGATCCGTCGCCGTGAACTGCACCTGGAACACACCGTGCGTGTTGAACACGACCGAACCCGGGTTCGCATCCGTCGAGTTGGTGGCGCCGCCCCCGAAGTCCCAGAGGTAGGTCATCGGGTTGCCCGAGGCGATCTCGGTATCGATGCTCGTGAAGTTCACCTCGCTGCCGGCGTAGAGCCGCAAGTTCGAGACCGGCGTGCGGATGTTCGCGTAGCGCAGGCAGGCGTCGCCGATCGCATCGCCGTTGGCATCGGCCTGATCGAGGTTCGCGTCGTTCATGCAGTTGTCGATCGCGTCTTCGAGGCCATCGCCGTCGCTATCCATCACCATGTACTCGATGCCGAGACAGCCGTTGTCGTCGCCCTGCGGGCAGGGGTCCCACGGATCGAGCAGCAGGTCACCGTCCGTGTTGTCGTTGGTCGGATCGGAAACCAGCTCGATCGGTCCGAGCAGTTCGCTTTCGTTACTGGCTCCGTCGAAGTCGTAGTCGGCCGTGTGGTCGAGCAGCAGGGCGAAACTCGGCAGCGCCTGGATGTCGGCGAGCGAGTACAGGGAGAGCAAGCGCGAGACATACCGGGCAGCACGGTCGTCGTCCGCTTCGTCTCCCTGGAGCAACACTGCCGCCGCTCGCGTCGTCGTCTCCTGGGAAAAGCTCATCAGATCGAGGTAGAAGCCATCGACGGTGGTGGCGAACGGTTCGAGCACCTCAGTCGGGGCGAGTACCGCGACCAGATCGGCGTGCAGTTCGTCGAGGGTGCGAATGTCCTGGTGGACGATGCCCGGATTGGGATCCAGCTGCGAGCCGAGATGCGGGTTCATGCGCTCGAGCAGCGCGTGCACCGCCGTCTTCGACGCCTCCGAGTTCGGGTTGCCGAGCAAGACGGCGCCGTCGCCCGAGAGATCGTCGAGCCAGGCCACGAGCCCGTCGAGCAGCGCGATGGCGTGTCCCGAATCGGGGGTCATGTCGACGCTTCGATCCTGGACGAGTCGATCGGCGAGATAAGCCTGGTAGTGGGTCAACCAGTCGGTCGGCGTGGTCCAGCTGAGTGAGTTGGCGATCAGCCAGGCTTCGAAACCGTCGGGCTCGACATCGGGTTCCTCGCCGAGCCAGGCTCGCGTCACTCGTTCGTCCACCGCCCCACCGGGGGCGTTGCGGGTTCGAAGTATCAGGGGTTCGCTTGCGGGGACGCGCGCGTCCATCAGGGTCGTCCCCACCGGACCGGCGCTCTCGAAGCGCGGCGTCCAGAAGACATCCATGATGGTGAAGTCGTCGTTGTCGGCGAGCGGGACGAGCTTCGCGTTGTCCTCGAAGAAGGCGACATCGACCAGGTATTCGACCTCGTTGATCCGCGTCGCGGTCGGGAAGTCGCTGAGATCGGTTTCGTCGGTCCCGCGCACGATCTCGTCCCAATCCGCCCAGCCGTCCCCGTCGCCGTCGAGGGGCGCCGAACCCGGATCGTCGGGGTCCGTGCCGCGCAGCTTCTCTTCCCAGTCGCTCCAACCATCACCGTCGCGATCGTGATCGCGGTCGGCGACCAGGGGGTCGGTCCCGAAGTCGTCTTCGACGAGATCGGGGATGCCATCGCCGTCGGTGTCGCGGTTCGGATCGAGGGCGTTGATCGTAAGGGTGATGGTTTCGGGAGAGCCCGGTGTCCACTCGTAGGACGTGAAGCCGGCCTGCCAGCTCCAGTACTCGATGGTGTAGGTGCCGTTGACGATGAGATTGAAGCTCGCCTCGTCGATCCTGGTCTCGAGTGGACCGAAGCCTGAACCGCTATCGATGCGGTATCGCACCTGCAAGGTCGGAGCGGTCGCAGGCGAGTAGAACGGTGCGTCGTGACCCTTGATCTTGACTCGCACCGTGCGATCGAAGGTTCCGTCCGCGGCGGGATCGATCGAAACGCCTGGCTTCCGCTCTTCGTTCGGGTTGAACCCCGTGGCGTCCCAGAGGGGCCGCCCCAGCCCCATGATGGAAACCGAGGGCATCGTGAGCGTGAGGTTGGGGTCGCTGTCCTGGACGCGATTGATCAGCGCGGCTCCGCTCTGGAGCGTGCCCGGGATCGTCACGATCTGGTTGCCACCCAACTCGCCATCGACTTCGACGGTGGAGAACGCAAGGGTCGCATCCACCGTCCAGTCCTGGCCCAGTACATTGTAGCTGCCGATCACCACCCCACCGCTGTCGAGCAACCAGACATTCGCCGCCGTCGAGTCGAAGATCGGAGACGCGGCCGCCGACGCCGCGAACAACCACGTCGCCACGGCGAACAGCCACGACGAACTTCGCCTGCGCCGCCCTCGCTTCGTCGTGTCGAGTGTTCGCATCATTGCGCCTGCACCCAGTTGCTGTTGCGGTAATTCGTGATCTCACCGCGCGCGTTGAAGTAGACGAACTGGTAGCGGTACCAGCGCTGCTGGATATGGGGTGCGCGATCGAGGAAGACCATCTGCGGCCCGGTCGCCGCCCACGGATGGGGAGAGGCGAACTCGGCCAGCAGGAAGAACGGGTCGGCCAGGGTCTGGTAGTCGATCCCGCCGGCTTCGTACGGGTTGCAGTGAACGAACTCGACCAGCGGCGAAACCTGCTGAAACTCGGACGCGTTGGGATCGTCCGCCACCGAGCCCCACTGCCGATAGGCCACGAAGCCCAGCGGCTCGGTGCGACTGGCCTGGATGTCCGTACAGAAATCACTGCACTCGTCGGTAAAGAAGATGGCGTCGGGTCCCAGGAAGCAATCCCCACCACTCGCCTCACCGGTGCATGTGCCGTAGTCGTAGTACTCGCAGGCGTTGAACGTGGTGATCGGATCTCCCATGCGGATCACGATGCGCCCGTCGGCCGCCAGATAGGTCGCTTCGGTATCCGTCCCCGCCGGCCCGGGGATGTCGATCTTGGGCCAGGGCATGTAGACCGGATAGGTGACGCCAGCCGGCAGTCGGATGTCACAGCGCCGCGGCGACCAGGCGGAAATGTCGCCGTCGCGCGTCACGGAGCGACCGCGGAAGCACCACTCTTCCTGTTCCTCGCCGATCGGCGCGGGGGTCGGGAGCACGACGTCCTCGACGAGTTCGCCATCGCTCGCCGTGTGCCCCTCGTGCGCGTGGAACACCGTCGTCACGTTCGGATCGCCGGCGAGGCCCCATTCGAGCAGCGTGCCGGCGATCGGCTGCTCGGGAGGCACGAAGGTCATGTGCCCGTCCTCCGTGCCGACGTCGAAGCTGAAGCCGACGAGCTGTGGCGCGTCCGGAGCAGTCAGGGACGAAAGGTGGAAGCACGGGAAGTAGGTCTTGGCCGAGAGGTTGTTGTTCTCGTCGTGCAGCGCGTACGAGAGGCAGACCTCTCCCGACATCCCCGGGAACGTCAGCGTCGGCGGCGGATCGGGCAGGCAGTGGGTGGCGAGCTTGTAGCTCTTGTCTCCGATCTCCTGATAGATGCTGGTGCAGAGATCGTTGTCCGCGCAGGTGTTCTCGAGCCGCGGCGGCGCGGCGAGGGTTTCGCCGGGCCTCACGGTTCGCTCGGTACAGACGTCGCTCAAGACCGCCGTGCCGTACGGGCAGCTCACGCCACCGCTGTAGAGAGCGCCACCGAGCTGGATGTCGTTCGCGTCGTAGACCCCGATCGCGAACGCCGGCTGACCGATGCAGGGCGTGAGGTTCTCGCACTGCTGGCCGGTGAGCGTCGCCGTGCGGTTGCCCGGGCTCCCGGTGAAGACCTGCGTTTCGCTGATGAACGCGCCGCTCGACAGTACGGTGCAGCTCAGCGTGACGTACTCCGCCACGCCGTCCGCGGTGTCGTCGCGCGCGGTCACGGGGTTGCCCACCGGCTCCTCGGGACCGAGCACGAAGTCGTAGGAGCAGACATCGTTCGTCACGAGATCGATGTCGAGGCAATCGTCCCGCTGCGGCAGGTTGCGATCGTGGTAGAGCGCCCGCACGGGAGCGGAGAGTTCGGAGAGCTTGCCGCCGCCCGGCAGAACGCCCCCGCGCGACGAATAGGCTGCCACCCGGTACCAGTAGATGGTGTCGGGGTTCTGGGGGACGGTCTCGTCGAGGTACTGCATCACCACCCGGCCGCTCGGGCGCTGTTGCTGGTCGGGAGAGGTGTTGATGTTCACCTCGCCCACCAACCGCGAGAGCAGCGGATTCGCAGGGGTAACGTTCGGATCGCAGGCGTCGGTGGTGCCCGAGGTGTTGCGGGGCAGCGAGAGTCCGCCGCCGAGGTCGACGCGCTCGTCGGCGTCGCTGTAGCCGTCGCCATCCGTATCGTGGAACTTCCGGGCGTCCTCCTGGCTCTCGAAGCGGTACACGAGGTACTTCTCGACATCGAGTTCGACGGCGACCTGGGGGTCGATCTCGCACTCCCCGCCCTCGGGCACGTAGCGCAGCTCCTTGTCGAAGCGCGCGGTTTCGAGGTTGCAGTAGGTGCGATCGAGCTTGTGATCGTTGTGGTAGTTCACGACGTCGACGTGATCCCACACGATGCGCATCTGCTCCGCGTCCGTGGGATCGCTGGTGTCGACGAAGGTTTTGGCCTGGGTCGAGATGTTCCAGGGGGCCGGCGGGCGAATGTTGTTGGGGATCGTGATCTCGGCCGACACCGTGGCGCCGTAGTTCCCCGTGTAGTCGCGAGCGACCAGGTAGAAGCCCACGATATCGCCGGGCTTGAAGCCCATCTCTGCCACCTGGGGTGCGGTGATGAGCACGTGGTAGTAGGGATCGTTGTAGCCCTGGTACTGCTGCTGGCTCGCTGGGGTCGCCGCAATCGCGATGGGTTGATCGTTCACCTTCACGAGGTTCGGAATGGCGACGGTGCCGTCGACGGGGTGGTGATTGATACCGGCCGCGAGCGCCGCGATGTCGTGGTTCGGAATGCCGCAGCCTTCGCAGGTGGTGACGTCTTCGCGATAGAGGTCGTAGCCCGTGATGGTGAGGGCCGCGCCGAAGCGATCAGTCAGCGTACTGCCCGGGTGATCCCACACCAGCGCGATGGCGCCGTGGTCCTTGCCCTCTTCCGGGGCATCGCAACGACCCAGGGGCGCCGTCGCGAAGTTCACCGCCGCCGGCATCGGCTTGCGGGTGCCGACGTCGACCACCACTTCACCGACGCGGATCTCGCTGATGCCGTTGCTGGCGTAGAGCGCGTAGGTCTGCATGCCCGCCGGCGCACCGACATCGATGAAGCCCCGATGACGCGCCCGCGCGATGTTGATGTCGTTGCGCGATGCGAAGACCGACCAGAAGTGGTCGTAGGTGGATGTCTGCTGCGTATCGATCAGCTCGTTGATCCGGGTATGGAAGTTCGAAGCGTCGACCGTCGTGGGGAGATAGCCGTCGAGCCAGCGGATCGTCTCGAGCTTGCGCCGCTCCTGTCCGTCCTCGGCGTAGAGGGCCAGGATCTGGCCCGCGTTCATGACGCCCGGATTCGCCACGTTGAGGAGTTCCGTTTCCCCTCCCCCACCCGGATCGCGCACGAGGCGTATCTGGGTGACGTCGGAGGGCAACGCACCCTCCACGGTGTCCCAGCGCAGGTGGACGACATCCGTGGTCGCTTCGTCGGCGGAGATCGAACCGCGTGCGGCGGTCACGCCGAGCAGGTAGAGCTGTTCGGTCTGCGCATGGGCCTGGTCGGTCGCGAAGCTGAGGGCGAGCAGGAGCGCGATCGCAAGACCACGCCGCAACGCCTTCACGCCGTTCCGGATCTCGATCTGTTCGATTCGCTCGTTCACGTTTTCAACCGATTCCATGCTCAGTGCAGTGCCGAGAACTCGGGCGCGCCGACGTTCCAGCTGCCCTTGTAGGTGGCCTTGAAGGAGGCATCGCCGGTTGCACACCAGTCGTCGTTGCGACTCGCGGGCACGTCGACCCAGCTCTCCGGGTTGCAGTCGAAGCCGAAGCCGCCAACCACGAAGCCTTCACCCTGGAACTCGAACTCACCACCGTTCGACTGCATGAAGGTGGTGATCATCCCCTTGATCGCGACGATGCAGGCGCCTTCGCCGTACACCCCGCCACCCACGATGCCGCCGACGATCAGCGGCGGGCCGGCGAGCACCCACATGCCGGCATCCGCGCTCGCCCCGATCGTGAGTAGACAGCCGACGTTGTAGATGGGAATGCTCGCTCCACCCCGCACGAAGGCACCGTTGAACGCCGTCTGCAGGCCGATGAACTCCGCGGCCTGTGGGTCGAGTTGCTCGAGGATGGTGATGTCGCAGGTCTTGCCGATCATGAAGGCCACCTGCATCTGGATCCCATCGAAGCTCGCCCCCGCCTTGGCGGCCGCGTAGCCCATCTGGTCACCCACGCCGACGTGCAGCTGGACGTCGAAGATCTTGAAGGTCTGGAAGTCGATCTCACCCTCGGTCACGATCCCGCCGAAGAAGGCAACCGGCACCGGCGGGTTCGCGGGATAGCTGCCTTCCAGCGTGAAGCCCACGTAGAGCTTCTTGAGCAGGATGTCCGCGGCCCCGATCTCGATCGGGATGTTCATGATCGAGATGATCGCGTCGATGCGGCTCCCCGGATTGGTGACACCGCACGCATCGCCCTTGCCGTTGGCCGTCCAACTCGTGACATCGAGGGCGGCGCCGTAGGCGATATCTGATTCGTCCGTATCGCCGTCCTGGCTGAAGCTCGCTTCGACGTGCATGCGCTCGAGTTCGTCACCGGCGATCAGCGCGAAGCCGTCGAGGCCGGCTCCGGTGAAGCCCCAACTGGGAATCGACTCGGTCGCTGCGGCGAGGGCGTCGTTTACCACCCCTTCGAGTTCCTCGAAGAGTCCCGACAGCAGGAAATTGAACTGATCGAGCATCGCCAGCGACGCATTGTTCATGTCGAAGCCGATCTCGTTCAGGTGCATGTTCGCGATGTTGTTCACTTCCTCCACCGCGCTCGAGTTGAGAATCGTGCGCACCAGCATCTTGCGCAGTTCGCGCGGGCTCGACATCTCCGAGGCCGCGTCGGCGGGAGCGAGGGCGCTGTCGACCATCATGACCATGTTGCCCACCGCGAGGCTCGTCGCGTCGAGCCCCTGGTCGTTCAAGCGCTGGACGAAGGTGATGCCCGAGTTGAAGGAGAAGCCGGTTTCGGCGAAGAACTGGTCGTTCAGCTCCTGCTGGATGTCGCCCGCGGTCGCGAAGCCGTCGTAGGGGAAGGTCTCGCCGTCGCGGGCCTTCTGCACCTGATCCTGCAGCAGGATCAGGAAGGCCACGGCGTCGTTCACGTAACCCTCGACGGTGGCGAGTTCGCTCGTCACGTTCGCGAGTGCGGTATCGAGGGCGCCGGATTGCTCGAGGTTCTGGAGCTCGGTCAGCACGTTGCCGCCGAGTTCGGTGATCAGCAGGTCCAACTCGCCTGTGCCTGGAGCGGTGAGCGCGTTCAGCATGCCCGACGGTGCGCCGAGCACGCCGCTGATGGCCTGGTCGGCCTCGGTCAAGCGCGCATCGATGTCTTCGAGGATCTCGAGGATGTCGCGCTGTGCACCGGCGACGCCGTCGATGTTCACGTCGCTCACCGAGGAGATCAGCCCGGAGAACTGCTGCAGATCGATGAAACCCACGGCCGCGCGCACGTCACTGATCGCCGTACGCATATCCTGGATCGTGTCGACGACCGGGTTGCCACTGCCGGTCTGGGCGAGGGTCGTGGCATCGAGGAAGGAGACGAGGGCCTGTAGGTCGCTCTGGGCGTTCGAGACGATCGTCGAACTCGTCGCGAGCACGCTGGCGAAGTTTCCGCTGAGGTTCGCGGCTTCCGTCTTCGCCTTGCCGATCGCGGTTCCATAGGTCGAGAGACCGACGATCAGGATGTTGCCAATGTCGCTGTGGATGTCGTCGAGAGCGTTGATCTGCGAGAGCGACAGCGGCCCACTGGCCGACGCGATCATGAGCGGCGGAAGATCGTTGTAGACGTCGTCCATGACGTCCGACAACTCGGTCGTGAGCGGTGCCGGCAGTTCGTCGATGACGGCGTCGAGTTCGTTCGCGATCCCGGCGGCTGCCTGGGCGGGTAGCCCGCGCAACACCTCGAGGCTGCCGGCCGTGTCCTCGATGACGGGCAGGGTCTCGGGCAGCACGCCTTCGACCGCGAGCTTCATCACCTTGCTGAGCCCGGGCCCGACGATCTCGTTCATCACGTCGATGCTGCCCATGAAACCCGAGTCGTCGTAGAGCAGATCGGAGATCGGCGTGCCGAGCCCGAAGGTGTCGAGGAAGGCATCGATCTCGGCGACGCTGTCGGGGTCGGCCACATCGATGTGGATGTCCACGTCGAGGCTGAAGTTGGCGCTCGCTCCGAAGCTCACCTTCGTCTTCTCAGGCGTGACGAAGTCGGTGCCGGCGTCGATCTGGAGGACGACGATGTCGTGCCGGTTCTGGATGCCTCCGAAGCGCGGCATCAAGCCCTGGCCATTCGGCAGGTTGCGACCGGTCTCGTAGCGGATGGGCAGGACGTCGGGACCGATGCTCCAGCCGGTCGCACCCCAGATGTACTCGGAGCTGAGATCGACCCCGGGGCCCCCGGCATTCATCGCCGCGACGGCCGCGCTGTGAACGTCCAACGGCAGGGCGGCGGACGAATCGACCACCACGCTGTCTCGACGGGTGGTGAGGGTGTCGTTCTCGAGCCGCGCCTTCACGCTCAGGCTCTCCCAGAAAGGAAGCCCCATCGTGCCCGTCACTTCCCACCAACCGTTGTCGTCGTCGGAGTGCAAGAGCGCCACGCCGCTATCGAGGGCGATGTCGAAGCCGACGTTTTCATCGCCCGAGAGGGGACTCTCGGGGCGATCCATCTCGCGGTCCGACTTGCCGGTGAAGTCGGCCGTACCCGGCGTTCCGTCGGGATTCCACTGGGCCACCATGCCGAGCGGTTCGACCAGGGCGGCCGGGTAGACGATGCTGCCCACCTCCATGATGCGGTTGTCCGCGAGGCACTGATCGCCCGGCGGTGGATCGGGCTCGAAGGTCATGGTCAGTACGTCGAAGTCGCTGGTCCAGGCGTGCAGGGTCTCGGCGCAGTTCGGCGCCTGCGGATCACCCACGCAATCGCTCTTCACCACGTGGCCGGCCCCGATGTCCCCCGTGCATTCGAGTTCCAGAGACGTGAAGGCGATGTCGAACAAGCCCGGCTCGTCGACCGACACCGTGCCGTCGAGCCAGGTGAAGTCGTCGAGCACGTTCGTCGCCAGGCGGAACGCGAAGCGACTGAAGTCGAAGTCGTAACCGTAGATCGTGGGATCCGGCACGCTGTCGGTGTTGAACACGCCCGTCACACCCCCGCGCCGCAACACGTACTTCGTACCCGCGCTGGCGATGACCGCGGTGTTCGGCGCTCCCGGGAGTTGGATCACGGTCTCCGTCTGCGCGAGACCGCCGGGGAGGTCCTCTGCAAGAGTCTCCCCGAACGAGGTGAAGACCGGCTGGTTGTTGGGCCCGGTGCTGTAGATCTCGGGCCCCATGTTCACGCCGGCCATGAAGTGGTTGCCGCGGCGCGCTTCACCAGTGGTCTGAAGCGAATGATGCGTATCCGGCATCGGCACCCCGCCCACGTCGAGGGCGGCCCGCATGCCGAGCAGGTAACGCGGCACGGAAGCCGTGTCGCCGGGCCCCGTCCCCTGCGCCAGGAAACCCGGCAGATAGAGGACGCCACTGCGACCCACATCACCGTTGCGCTGGAAGGTCTTGACACCGAGCTGTTGGTTGTTGGGCGCCGGGCCCCAGGCGGGCTCGCTGCTGAGTCCCGAAAACACTCCGAGCACGCCGCCATCACTCGCCAACCCCTGCCCCACCGCGAACGTGAGCAGATAGGAGATCGTGGGATCGGGTGCGCCGGCTTCGCAGCCGTCGCATGCGGTGAGCTGTTCCAGCTGGTAGGTGTTCGCGCTGTGGGGGAGCGTCTGGTCGGCCGCGAGCAGCGTCCCGTCGATGTCGACGCTGAAGGCGCTCCAGTTCATCGCCACTTCGGGGAAGTGGCCGTAACCCGAATCCGCCTGGAAATCGACCTGCGCGTGCAGGCCCGCGGCGTCGAGGAAGAAGGTGGTGTCCGTCTGCGACGCGGCACCCACCGCGTAGCTGTAGCGGCGGTCGTTGGTCTTGAGTCTGTTTTGTCCAGCCGGGTCGCGCGGATCGTTGGGGAAGAACGCGTAGTCGTAGCGGTACGCCACCGTGCCGAAGTCACCCGACACCAGGTCCTGCGCAAAGACCAGGGAAGAAACGCTTAGGCTGAAGGGAACCGCCCAGGCCTGGAGAAAACCGCCGGCGAAGGTCGTGGTGAGATTCGCGAAGTCGTTCAGGCTCGCCTGGTCGGGAGGCAACCCCACGAGTTGAACCCGGCCGCTGGGATGGGGCTTGCCGGGGGCCGTCGGTTCGGGGTCGTGGTAGGAGACGTCGGGCGGAAGATCCACCGTGATCAACCCGGGGCTCGCGCCGCTCGGGTCGAGCACCGTGTTCACCACCTCGACCGCGAGCCCGCCCATGGTGCTGGTGACCGAAGGCACGGTGGAGTTGAAGGCCGCCACGATGTCGAGCCCCACACCTCCGCCCGGGTCGGCGAGCCCGTTGCAAGCCGGAACGACCGGCGACTCCGTCACGACGCCGTGGCTCCACTGGTCGTTGGGCGAGGGGTTCCAGTCGTAGGTGATCGCGCTGAGGTTCACCTCCGCGGGTGCACAGCCCGCCCCCGAGAGTGAAGAGCTGCCGGGGACGAGGTCAGCCACGACGCTGCCGAAGAAGACGTTGCCCGTGAGCGGCAGCATGTAGAAGTCGACCGACTCCTCGGCCGTGTTGTTCGCCTCTCCCGCCGCCGGGAACTCGAGGATCGAATCGTTGGGATCGATCACGACGTTGAAGCGGAAGGAGTTGCCGAGCAGGGCGTGCGCGGCGCGCCAGTCCTCGAAACTCTCGGTCAGATCGTCGGCGTTCACCGAGCCGGCGAGCGCGAGGGAGTGCGTGAAGGGCCCCAACGGCGCGCCCGAGGGCGGACGCGTATCGACGTGCCCCGCAGCGACCAACTCGGTGCCGAGCACGAAGACTTCGGAGGGATCGCCCGGGCCGCCACCCACCCACGGCGCGGCGCTGGCCCCGTCCCACGCCACGAGTTCGAAGCGGGCCTCGAAGTCGACCGGCGTATGCGCCGCTTCGAGTGAAACCTGGAGTTGCACGAGGCTGTTCGGGACACTCGAGCCCACGACGTACCAACCCGGCACCACCGAGATCACCGAGAACGAATCGATCTGGTAGTCGTGGTACTCGACCTCACAGGTCGCCGAGCAGCCGTCGAGGGGCGTGGTATTGCCATCGTCACACTGCTCCGCGGGGTCGAGTGCGCCGTCGCCGCAAACCGCGGCACTTCCGTCCAGCGAGATGACATAGACCGCGCCCGCCCCACTCGCGCCATCGTCATCGCCCCCGGCGCCCACCAGCAGATCCGCGATGCCGTCGCCATCGAGATCGCCGAACGCCGCCACGTCGAGGCCGAAGAAGTCGTCGTCCTCGAGGTAGGTCGAGAGCGCCGCCGTGCCCGAGTTGAGGATCACCTCGCTCTTCACCGTGCCATTCGCATTCAGGAAGAGGATGTAGACGGCGCCCCGATTGCTGCCGGGCACGTCGTCCTGCCCGGCGCCTACGGCGAGGTCCACCAACCCGTCACCGTCGAGATCCCCCACCCGCGCGATTCCGAAGCCGAAGAAATCGTGGAGCAGCAGGGGGCCGGTCAGCCCACCGGTGCCCTCGGTGATCTCCTGATGCGACTTCACCGTGCCATCGGCATTCAAGAAGAGGATATAGACGGCACCCGTTCGATCACCGCTGCTGCCTTCCTGGAAGTAGGCGCCGACTGCGATGTCGGTGAGGCCGTCGCCATCGAGATCACCCAGGCTTTCGACGCTGCTCCCGAAGGTGTCGAGGTCGTCGAAGATGTCGGGGAAGCCGCCCACGCCGCTAGCGATCTGCTGCGAACCGATTACCGAGCCGGTGGTGTCGAGGAACAACACCCACACCGAGCCGTCGGTCGTCGCGCTCACGTTGGCGAAGAAGTCGCCGACCACGATGTCGGGAACGCTGTCGCCGTTGAGATCGCCGATGCCCGCGACCGCGCTGAGCGCACTGCCGTTCGCGAAGACGGGAAAGCCGCCCACGCCGCTGGACAGTTCGGTCTCCGCCTTGACCGTGCCGTTCGCGTTGAGGAAGACGATCCACACCGACCCGTCGTCGCCGACTCCACCGTCGGGCACGCCGACGGCGAGGTCGGGAATGCCATCTAGGTCGACGTCGCCGATGCCCGCAACGCGAGCGCCGAAGTCGTCCCCGCTCGCGATCGTGCCGCCGAAGCCCCCGGTGAGCGAGTTGATCTTCTGCTCGGCCTTCACCGTGCCGTTGCTGTTCATGAACAGCACGTAGACCTCGCCCTCGTCGCTCGAGCCCACGTCGGCCGAGATCGCACCCACGGCGACGTCTTCGACACCATCGCCGTCGACGTCACCCAGGACCGCGACGCCGTAGCCGAAGAGATCGCCGGCCGCGGGCCCCGCAACCAACCCGCCCGACGTCGCGCTGATCTTGTCAACATCCAGGATGTCGCCGGGTGCCGCCAACCCCGGTGAGGTCTGGCCGAGGAAGATCGTGGCAAGCACGAGCGCCAGTCGCAGGGATGCGCGGACTCTGCGCGGAATCTGCGCAGCCTCACAGCGCAGCGCAACACACCATCGTCGTCGCCCGCCGACGACAAACCGCCTCGAACTCGCGCTACAAGGGGTGTGCGATGCCATCACCCCATGCTTAACGCCAACCGCTGATCAGCGTCTACACGACACTCTTATGGTTGCCTGATGTTTCCTGGCCGTGCGCCTTCGTCGAGTCTGGCTCGAAGAGGTTGCCGCGACCCAGCAGTTCCCGTGGGTCGAATGCGCGCCGGGTGGCACACATTTGTGCCGCGGCTTCGGGGCCTACGCGTTGCAGGAGGGCCTGGCGCTTCGTCTTTCCGATCCCGTGCTCGGCGGAGGGACTCCCGCCCCACGCGATCACGCGCTGGGTGAGTTCGTCGCGCACGCATTCCGCGAGTCCGCGCTCCGCCTGTGTCGTGGGGAGGAAGTTCATGTGAAGGTGGTTGTCACCGACGTGGCCGAAGGTGACGGAGGCCACGCGATCCGGCAGACCCTCCCGCTTCCCCTCAGCGAGCAGGCCGAGGGGGGCATCGCGCGCCTCGCGGTAGAGCGCCATGACGTCGCGAAGATGCTCGTGGCCCACGGCGAAATCGGTGGCGAGCTT
>JANQEL010000050.1 GCA_028278345.1 Myxococcota bacterium | reverse complement strand
ATCGCTGGCATCCCAGTGGCGGAGGCGGGCTCTGGTTCTCACCCCTCGTGCGCACCAATACGATCAGTGTGAGCGTCGCGGGGAGCGAGGAGGAAGTCCTGGCCTACATGCGCTTCGGGTTCCACTACTAGCGCTCCTCCGACGAGACTCCCGCGAACGACGCTGCGGCGACGCGTCGAAGCCGATTGCGCTCGCGCGCATCGATCTGCGCGCGAAGCCTGGCGTGCTCCTTCGCATCGAGACGGAAGCCCACGAGGATCATCGCCGAGATGCAGACGAACGCGGCGGGGATGAACGAGACGACGAGTTTCACACCTTCGGGGTCGATGCCGCCGTTCGCGCCCTGGATGACGAAGCCCACGATCGCGACCGAGGCACCGCTCGCCAGTTTGTCGACGAGGTTCCAGGCCGCGAAGTAGGTGCCTTCTTTGCGTTCGTTCGTCTGCGCCTCGTCCCAGTCGATGATGTCGGCTTTGAGCGAGATCGGGAACATCCTCATGCCCGCCTGGGAAAGGCCGATCATCGCGGTGAGGAGCGCCGCGAGGATGGGCGCGCTCTCGACCGCGAAACCCATCGACAGGAATGTCACGCCGCAGATTGCGCTCGAGATCACGAAGCAGCGCACCTTGCCGATGCGCTTCGAGACCGCGACCCAGACCGGCAGCGAAATCGCGAACAGCACGATGAAGCCGAGCATGCGCCCCGCCATGCCGACATTGCCCGCCCCCATGTCCGTGGTGTAGGGGATGGCGACCATGATCGAGCCGAGACCGAGCTCGGCGAACAGGATCGCGAAGGTCAGGCGCAGTGCGTGGGGATTCCTGGCGACGTCGGCGAACGCGCGGAGCGGGTTCGGGGTTCGTTGCACGGTCGGGGTTCGGGGCTCCCGGATGAACCACACCGTGATGCAGATCATCACGACCATCGCCGCACCCACGACGAGCGAAGCCGAACTCGCGGTGCTGCGATCTCCGCTCGTACTCTCCATCGCATGGAGGCAGCCGATGGCGAGCACCATGCCGAGCACATCGGCCCCGACCCGGTGCGCCGAGACGCGCGTGCGCTCGTGATGGTCGGCACTGAGTTCCGCGCCGAGCGAGAAGTGCGGAATGTTGAACCCGGTATGGGCCGTGTAGTAGAGCAGGAGGAACGCGCCGAGCCACACGGTGGTGAGGGCAGGCGGCAGGTCCTGCGGTGGTGACCAGAGCGCATAGAACGAGAGCGCCAGTGGAAACGCAGCCCCGAGCATCCACGGTCTTCGCCTTCCCCAGCGCGATCGCGTGCGATCACTCAGCCAGCCCGCCATGGGATCACTCACACCGTCCCAGATCCGACCCGCAGCGAAGAGCGTGCCCACGATCGCCGGCTCGAGCCCGAGGGTATCGGTCGAGAACTTGAGCAGATAGATCATCACGAGCCACTGCATCGCGGTGATGCCCGCGCCGGGCAGGGCGTAGAGTGAAAGCGTCTTGCGATCGAGCGCCATCGCGGCTTCCTCTTCGAACGTTCTCAGCTCAGCACGGGCACGCCGAACCTTCGGCGCACGTGTTCTAGGGGAAGAGGAAGCAGGGCTTCCCAGTCGGCGTTCACGAGCGACCCCGCTTGCCGGCCGCGCAGCCACGATCGAACGAGGCTCCACTGGAAGCGCAGGTTGATGTTCGCGCGCAGGACGATCAACGTGAGCAGCACGCGATACCCGCGCTGGGGCGATTGCCCCTGGGTGAAGGCGAGCAGCAGACACTCACCGTCGGGCGTCGTGTCGCAGCCCGTGACCACGTGCCAGAGATCGTGCATCGCGGTGTAGCGATCCCAGAACCACTGGCGAACCGGATCGTCGGCGCTGGTCTCTCTCTCGAGGTCGCGGTTCATGCCCACCAGGCTGTCGGCCGTGAAGCCATTGCGCATGGCAAAGTCGAGATAGGCGCGGCCGAGGCTGCCCTCGGGCATGGCGGCCAGCGCTTCGCGATCGGCCATGTGATCGACGAGTTCGTCGCCGCGCCGATAAAGGCGCCGGCCTTCGGACGATCGAATGAAGCGCTGGAAGGTCCGCTCGCCTCCCTCGCCCCCGACGGCGTCGAAGACCGTGAGCGCGACGTCGGTCTTCTCGGGGTCGTCGTCGATATCCCGCAGCAGCCCGAGCACCTTGCGGAGTCGGAACGGGTGGGGCGTGGGCGGGGGCGGATAATCGATCGCGCCGGGGTGGGCGCGGTGGGCGGGCTCGAGGTTGGATGCGAAGGTCAACATGGTTTTCTGCTCCTTGTGCGGCCCGGCGCGGGGCCTCGTTACGGGAGCAGATTCGGCGTGATGGCCCCTTCAGTCCCAACGGCCTCCTGAGGATTTCCTGAGGAAGTCGTTCGCCCGTAAGTCGCCGAAATGGTGGAGTTATTCGGCGAGGTTGTCGCGCAGGGCCGCGATCTCGCGGGCCAGCCCACCCCGGCCTCCGGCCGGATCGAGGTGGACCACCTCCTCGAGCAGGGCGGCGGCGCGCTCGCGATCGCCCGGCTCGCGGCGCACCGCGTACACCCGGGCGATCCCGAGCTGGCTCGAGGGGATCGCGCTCAGGGTGCCGCTCTCGCGTTCGCGTTCGAGAGCGCGTTCGTAGTGGGCCAGCGCCTCGTCGTATCGCCCGAGCCCGGTGGCGAGTTCACCGAGGGGGCTGTGCACGCTCCCCGAACTCGCACGCAACAGATCGTGCACCTGCATCAACTCGCGGTAGGGATGGAGCATGTCATAGAGACGCTCCATCACATCGCGATCTTGCAGCGCATAGGAGACGTCGCACATGACGCCGAGCGCGGTGAGCCAGTGCTCGTCTTTCTCGAGCATTCCGCTATCGAGCACGTCGATGACCTTCCGTCGCAGATCGTCATCGTCGCGTTCGTAGCTGCGCAACTGGATCGCGACGCCGAACAACTCCCCGACGCCCGTCCCGGTCAGGTACTCGTCGACGAGGGTGCCGAGATCGTCGGCGCTGTTGCGCCTCACTTCTTCCGAAACGTGACTGTGGAAGAGCGACCAGTGGAATTGGCCTCGCGCAGCCACGTAGGCGAAGGGAACGCGACCCTCGCCGTACTCCTCGGCTTCGCTGCGCATCACTTCGGCTTCTTCGAAGCGGCCCGCGTTCATCAGCGCTGCGATCCGCATCATCTTGCTCATGAAGATGAAGACGGGTTGTCGGATCTCTCTCGCGACCTCTTCGTAGCGCCCGATCGTCTCTTCGACTGCTTCGCGGTTGCCGAGGATGAGATGGGCTCCGAGGTCGCATTCGTACGAGAGCAGCAGCGTGTGGAGGTCGCCGGTTCGCTCTACCAACTCGCGCATCGCGGCCGAGGTCTCGAAGCGCTCTTCGATCTTGTCGGGGCCGAGGGTCGCCCACCAGCGCGCGGAAAGGGATTCGCGGATCGCGATCGGGTCGTCGGAGCGGTAGGCGAGCTCGAGGGCTTCGCGCGAGAGCGCGTCTCGGCGATCCATCTTCAGCGGCCCGATGCCGGCGAGTCGCGCCGTCAACAGGCTGCGAAGGGCGATGGCGTCTTCGTCGATGGCCTCGAGACACTCGTGGATCAGGGCGACGATGTCTTCGGTCGCCGGCGCCCCCATCTGGCCGAAGCCGCGAAGGGCGATCGCCGCCCTCGACATCAGATCGGGACGCCCGATGGCGCGCGCCCGATCGGCGGTGGCCAACAACTGCTCGCGCGTGCGATCGAGCAGACCCGCGGTGAAGAGCTGCTCACCGAGGGCGAGCATCAATTCGGTTCGCTGGTGATCTTCGTCTGCTTCCGAGAGCTCGAGGGCTTCGAGTGCGCGCTCGTAGTGGACGACGGCTTCGTCGTAGGCGTGTTGATCGCGGGCGCGCCGGGCGGCCGCGACGCCGTAGTCGACGGCCTTCTGCACGTCTCCACCCGGGGCCGCCTCGAAGAAGTGATGGGCGAGTTCGGTCAGACGTTCGCCCGCGTCGTTGCGCGTCGCCGCTTCGATCGCGAGCCCCGCACGGCGATGCAGGGCGATGCGTTGCGGCGCGCGGAGTTCTTCGTAGAGCGTTTGTCGCGTGAGTGCGTGCACGAAGGAGAAGCCGCCGTGCCCAGCCTCGACGATCGCGCCTGCGTCGAGGGCTTCGCCGAGGAGTTCGAGCAGGCGTTCGCCATCGTCGTCGGGCAGCGAGAGCATGGTGGCGAGGTGGGGCGTCGAGAAGTGCCGCCCGAGGACCGCCGCGGCGCGGAGCATCGTGTTGCACTCGTCGGACATCGCCGTGAGGCGGCGACCGACGGCGTCGCGCACGCCCTGGGGCAGGGCGAGGGCAGTCAGGTTGGCGGGGTCGGCCTCGGAGAGATCCTGTTGATCGGCGAGTAGCCGAACCATCTCGCGCAGGAAGAAGGGGTTGCCGTCGGTGATCTCCTGCAGGGTTTCGGCGAGCTTCGCGTGGGGCGCGGTATCGGTCTGGCGGCGCACGAAGGTGTCGATCTCCGCGACGGCGAGACCACCAAGGGCAATGCGCTCGCAGGGCGCTTCACGCGCGAGAGCGCCGAGGGTGTCGGCCAGGGGATGGCCGCGCCGCACTTCGACATCGCGATAGGTACCCACCACCGCGATCGGGTGATTCGACAACTCGCGCGCGAGGAATCGCAGCAGGCCGAGGGAAGAGGCATCCGCCCAGTGGAGATCGTCGAGCACGATCAACAGTGGCGCCGTCCTCGAGCGCGAAGCGAGGAAGCGCGTCGCCGCGTCGTACAACCGGAAGCGCGCCTGCTCGCCGGTGGGCCCGACCGTCTCCGGGATGCCGGCGATGCGAGCGCGGATCTCGGGGACGAGGTCGGCGATGTCACTGGCGCCGTGACCGAGGGCGGCTTCGAGTTCACCGTCCGCCGTGGCTTCGATCGCACTTCGCAGCACCTGGATCCACGGCCAATACGCGGGCGCGCCTTCGCCTTCGTAGCAACGGCCGAGCAGTACCTGCATGCCCGCGGCCCGGGCTTTGTCCATCTCTTCGTTGGCGATGCGCGTCTTGCCGATGCCGGGTTCGCCCACGACCAGCGCGAGGTTGCCGCGACCGCGGTTGGCGGCCTCGCGCGCTGCTTCGAGCCGCGCGAGGGCGTCTTCGCGACCAACGAAATCGCTGGTAGGTTCGGGGGTCGCCGCGGCAGTGCGTGCAGCCGGGGGCGATGTCGGCGCCGCCTCGGCATCCACCGCTGCGGGTTCGCCTTCACTCGGGTCGTCGAGTTCGGCGACGAAGCGATAGCCGCGGCCGTGCATGGTCTGGATCACGCGCTGTCGCGTTCGCGTGTCGCCCACCGCGCGCCGCGCGGCCGCGATGCATCGCGGCAGTACCGAATCGCTCACCGCTTCGCCTGGCCACAGCGCGTCGAGCAACTCGTGCTTGGTCACGACCCGATCGCGTCGCTCGATCAGGTAGACGAGCACGTCGAAGACCTTCGGCTCGAGCTTGATCGGCCGGCCCTTGCGGTGCAGCTCGAAGGTCGAGGTATCGACGACGCAGTTCTGGAAGGCGTAGTTCATCGGGGCCCCGGCCGTCGCTTCACTGGCATCGAACGGCCTTCAGGTTCTTCGAGCGTAGATGCGATCCTTCAGCCTCAGGAAGTAGACCTCGACCGTATAGTAGGAGAACGTGGCCAGCGCGAAGGTCGCCACGATCTGCGCCGTCGCAAGCATCGCGGCGTCGAGCTGTTGCTGGAAGTGCAGGCGGATCAGCAGGATCGCCGGCACGTGCCACAGGTAGAGGCCGTAGGAGATCTTCCCGGCCGCCACGAAGGGCGGAAAGGCGAGGATCCTCGCGAGAAGACCCTCGGGTTCGACGAGGACGCCTGCGACCGTGATCGCCGTGGCGATCGCGATCACGCTGAAGCCGCCGTAGTACATGTACGGTGAAGCCACCCAGGCCCCGACGAGGGAAGCGCCGATGTACGCGGCGGCGATGCCGCTCGCGACCCGCAGCGCCGTCCTGGCTCCCGCCGTCTTCGGCAACATGCCGTAGGCGAACATCACCCCGACCGCACAACCCCCGAGCAACAGGTCGGCGTTGCTCTCCGAGCTGTAGTAGGGCCGCGTGTAGTCGACATTCGTCGCGAAGTGGTAGGCCCGAAAGGCCGCCGAGGTGAGGAAGAGGCCCGCGATCACCGCGAACAGGGCCCGAAGGCGATTCGCACCGCGCAACATGAACAGAAGCAGCAGCGGCCACAGCGAGTAGAACTGTTCTTCGATCGAGAGCGACCAGGTATGGGCGAAGAGTCCCATCTTCGGCCAGTGCCCGAACGCAATCATCCAGTTGGTGACGTAGAAGATCGCGCCGAGGATCTTCTCCCCGATGCGCATCAACTGGTCCGAGGTGAGGGCGACGAGGCCGTAGACCATGATGACCAGCGCGAGGAAGAGGAGCGCGGGCAACAAGCGCAGCACCCGGCGCAGGTAGAAGGAACGCAGTCGCACGCTGCCGGTCTGCTGGATCTCCCGGCACAGCAGGTAGGTGATCAGGAACCCGCTCAGGCCGAAGAAGACCGTCACGCCCAGGAAACCGCCCTGGGAACCCGGCACCAGCGCGTGGTAGGCGATCACCGCCGAGACGGCGATCCCCCGCATGCCATCCAGAGCAGGTCGGTACCCGAGCGCGAACGACTCTCCGGTCGACATCCGGGCAGTCTACCGCCCGAGGGGGCCGAATCACCGGGGAGGATGTGCCGGTTGCCTGCGTCTCATGGCTCTGGACGTCTCGTCAGGCAGCAGATAGTATGCCACCGAACAATTTTTCAGCGGACGGTGTGTGCCGCCCGCGCCCCCGCCCTCCCCAGCGTCGGACCCGAGCCGGGCCGATACGCATCTACAAAGGAAAAGGAACGTCCCATGAGTGAAGTCGTCATCGTCGAAGCCGTGCGCACGCCCCTCGGGCGCCGCAACGGCGGTCTTTCCACCTGCCATTCCATCGACGTGCTCGGTGCAGTGCAGAAGGAACTCTTCGAACGAAGTGGTGTGGACCCGAAGGAAGTCGGCCAGGTGGTCGGCGGCTGCGTGGGTCAGGTCGGCATGCAGACGATGAACGTCGCGCGCAACGCGTGGTTGGCTGCGGGTCTTCCCCTCGACGTGGCGGCGACGACCGTCGACACCCAGTGCGGTTCTTCCCAGCAGGCCACGAACCTCGCCTACTCGCTGGTGGCTTCGGGCGTGGTCGACAGCGCCGTGGGCTGTGGCGTCGAGTTGATGAGCCGCGTTCCGATGGGCGCGACGATTCCGAAGGGCACGACCGGCGTGCCGGTGAACCGCACCTATCGCGAGAACTACGAGTGGACTTCGCAGTTCGAAGGCGCCGAGCGCATCGCGAAGCAGTGGGGCATCACGCGCGAGGATTGTGAGGCATTCGGCAAGCAGAGCCAGGATCGCGCCGCGGAAGCCTGGGCGGACAAGCGCTTCGATTCGCAGATCCTGCCGATCGATGCGCCGGACGTCGACGAAGAAGGCAAGCCCACGGGTACGACCCACCGCGTCGAGCAGGACGAGGGTCTGCGCGAGACCACCCTCGAGGGCCTCGCCAAGCTCAAGACCAACATGGAAGGCGGCGTCCACTCGGCCGGCACCTCTTCGCAGATTAGCGACGGCGCGGGCGCCATCCTGATGATGAGCAAGGAGAAGGCCGACGCCCTCGGCTTGAAGCCGCTGGCGACCGTGGTCGACACCTGCCTCGTCGGCAGCGACCCGGTGCTGATGCTCACCGGTCCGATCCCCGCCACGCAGAAGCTGCTGAAGGACAACGGCCTGCAGATCAGCGACATCGACATCGTCGAGATCAACGAAGCCTTCGCTTCGGTGGTGTTGGCCTGGGAGCGGGAGCTCAAGCCCGACATGGCGACGGTGAACCCGAACGGCGGCGCGATCGCCCTCGGCCACCCGCTGGGCGGGACCGGCTCGGTGCTCATCACCAAGGCGGTGCACGAACTGCAGCGCAGTGGCAAGGAGCACGCGCTCGTGACCATGTGCTGTGGCGGTGGCCTCGGCACGGGCACGCTGCTGCGCCGCCCCTAGTCGCACGCACCGAAGTTCCCCCCATGAGCGAAACCGCAAGGCACGAGCTCGACGCTCCGCCGTGGCTCCGGGTCGAAACGACGTTGCTGTCGCTCGCCCGCGAGATCCGGCGGGCGTACGACCTGCGCTTCGAGGAGTTGGGTCTCAACCTCTCGGAAGCGAGCGTGCTCGCCTATGCGCAGGAAGCCGGCCCCTCGATGCAGGCAGATCTCGCCCGGCACATGGGTGTCGGGCGGGCGGCCCTGGGTTCGGTGGTGGATTCCCTCGAAGGGCGGGGACTCGTCGAGCGCCAGCCCAAGCCGGGTGATCGCCGCGTGTGGTTGGTCGCGGTGACGCGCGAAGGGGACGAGCTCGCGAAGCAGGTGAACAAGATCGACGAACGCCTGCGCGGAGAGTTCCGCGCGGGCATTTCGCGCAAGGAACGCCGCGAACTCACGAGTCTGCTCAATCGCCTCGGCGACAACGTGCAGAAGGTGATCGCGGAGAGCTAGAGCGCGCAGTGCGTGCAAACGCAAAGGAAGGAGAAGCAAGGAAATGGACGTATCGAATAGCTCCGCCATCGTGACCGGCGGCGCCTCCGGTCTCGGAGAAGCCTGCGCGCGTCGCCTCACGGCGGCGGGTGCCAAGTGCGTGATCCTCGACATGAACGAGGAGAAGGGCAAGGCGGTGGCCTCGGAACTCGGCGGCGAGTTCGTGAAGGCCGACGTCGCCGACCCCGATCAGGTGCAGGTGGCCTGCGAAACCGCCGTCGGCATGGCGCCCCTCCGCGCGCTCGTGAACGGCGCCGGCATCGGCAGCGCGGGTCGCACCGTCGACCGCCAGGGCGAACCCTTCAAGCTCGACGTCTTCGAGTTCGTGGTGCGCGTGAACCTGATCGGTAGCTTCAACTGCCTGCGCCTCGCGGCGGCCATGATGGCCAAGCAGGAGCCGCTGGACGACCAGGGGCAGCGCGGTGCGATCGTGAACATGACCTCGGTCGCGGCCTTCGAAGGCCAGATCGGTCAGTGCGCCTACTCGGCTTCGAAGGGCGGCGTGGTCGGCATGACGCTTCCCATCGCGCGCGACCTGTCGGCGCTGGGCATTCGCGTGAATACGGTGGCGCCGGGCCTCTTCGATACGCCCATCTACGGCGAAGGCGAGGGTAGCGAAGCCTTCAAGGCGAAACTCGGGGAGAGCGTGCTCTTCCCCAAGCGCCTCGGCTACGCGGACGAACTCGCGTCGATGGTGATGGAGTTGATCACCAACGACTACATGAACGGCGAAGTCGTGCGTGCCGACGGTGGCGTGCGCCTTCCCCCCAAGTGATCGGAGGCTTTCATGGCCGAAGAGGTACTCACAGAGCGACGTGACCGCATCCTGGTCATCACCCTCAATCGACCCGAGGCGAAGAACTCGGTCAACGGCCCGCTCGCGGATGCGTTGAACGAGGCGATCAAGGAGCTCGACGAAGACGCGAATCTCACGGCGGGCGTGCTCACCGGTGCGGGTGGCGGCTTCTCCTCCGGCATGGACCTCAAGTGGTTCGCCACCCAGGGGCCGCCGGCGGGTTTCGGTCAGTTCCTGCAGAACGGGTCGAAGAAGCCGCTGATCGCCGCGATCGAGGGTTTCGCCCTGGCCGGCGGCCTCGAGATCGCGCTGACCTGCGATCTGCTCGTCGCGGCGGAAGACGTGAAGTTCGGCATCCCCGAAGCGAAGCGCGGGCTGTTCGCCGCGGGTGGCGCATTGATGCGCCTTCCGCGCGTGATTCCGCACGGGGTGGCGATGGAGCTGGCGCTCACGGGCGAACCCATCACCGCGCAGCGCGCCCTCGAGTTGGGCCTGATCGCGCGCATCGCCGCGCCGGGCGAAGCGCTCGGTGCGGCGCTCGACCTCGCCATGGTGATCGCGAAGAACGCTCCGCTTTCGGTGTCGGTCTCGAAGAAGTTGATCATCGACTCCTACGGCCGCACGGAGGAAGAGTTCTGGGCCCACCAGGCACCCGAGAGCGGAAAGATCTTCTCTTCCAAGGACGCGCAGGAAGGTGCGCGTGCCTTCGCCGAGAAGCGCGAACCCGAATGGACTGGAAGCTGAGCCACGTCGAGAGCTTCTGAAACGAAACCCACAGGAAAGGTTGTCTCATGAATTTCGATTTCTCTGAGGAGCAGAAGCTTCTCCAGCAGACCGCGAAGGAGTTTCTCGAAGAGAACTCCTCGCTCGCGCACGTGCGCGAAATCTTCGAAGCCGACGCCGGCTACAGCAAGGAGCTGTGGAAGGGTGCGGCCGAACTCGGTTGGCTCGGCGTGTCGATCCCCGAGGAGTACGGTGGAGCGGGCTTCGGCTATCTCGAAGCGGCGATGATCGCCGGCGAGGTCGGTGCCTACCTTGCGCCGATTCCCTTCAGCTCGACCGTCTACCTGGCGGCCGAAGCCATCAAGCGCGCCGGTGACGACGCCCAGAAGAAGAAGTACCTGACGGGCATCGCGAGCGGCGATCTGATCGGCACGATGGCGACCACCGAGAAGGTCGGAAGCCTCACCGAGAAGTCGATCAATGCGACCTTCGACGGCAGCAAGCTCTCGGGTACGAAGCTCCCTGTGGCGGACGGTCACCAGGCCGACTTCGCGATCGTGTTGGCGAAGGAGGGCAGCGGGCTCTCTCTCGTCGTCGTCGATCTCGATGCCGCCGGTGTCGAGAGCAACAAGCTCGAGTCGCTGGACGCCTCTCGGCCCCAGGCGCAGCTCACCTTCAACGACGCCCCGGCCGCGCGGCTCGGTGGCGCCGGTGAGGGTTGGGCACTCACCCAGGATGTCCTCACCCGCGCCGCGGTCCTCATGGCGTTCGAACAGCTCGGTTGCGCCGATCGCGCCTTCCAGATCACGTTCGACTTCATGATGAACCGCTACGCCTTCGGTCGTCCGATCGCGTCGTTCCAGGCGCTGAAGCACCGCATGGCGGATCTCTACGCTGATCGCGAAGTCGCCCGCAGCAACTGCTACTGGGCCGCGTGGGCGCTCGAGAACGACGAGGAAGAGCTTCCCGAGGCTGCGGCCAGCGCGAAGATCAGTGCCAGCGATGCACTCGACCACACCACGGTCGAGATGATCCAGATGCACGGCGGCGTCGGTTACACCTGGGAATACGACTGTCACCTCTTCTACCGCCGCGGCAAGGTGCTCGCCCACACCCTGGGTAGTACCGACGAATGGCGCGAGAAGCTGGTCACGAAACTCATCGAGGACGCGGCCTAGGCCGCGCCGGAGGACGAAATGGACTTCAACGACTCTCCCGAAGAAGCTGCGTACCGGGCCAAGGTGCGCGAGTGGCTCGACGCCAACGCGACCCCCAAGGGGGCCGACGCCGCAACCAGCCGCATGATCGCCGAAGCCGAAGGCGACGAGGTGCAGGCGGCCAAGGACTGGCAGCTCAAGAAGTACGAAGCCGGCTGGGCCTGCCTGCGGTGGCCGAAGGAGTTCGGCGGCCAGGAAGCCAGCGCGATGGAATCGGTGATCTTCAACCAGGAAGAAGCCCGGTACGACCTGCCGCCTTCCATCTACGGCATCGGCCACGGCATGCTCGGGCCCACGATCATGGCCCACGGCACCCGGGAGCAGAAGGATCGCTTCCTGCCCAACATGGTGAAGGGCAACGAGGTGTGGTGTCAGCTCTTCAGTGAGCCGGACGCCGGTTCGGATCTCGCGGGTCTCAAGACCAGCGCGGTGAAGGATGGCGACGATTGGCTCATCAACGGCCAGAAGATCTGGACCACCGGTGCCCAGTACAGCAAGTGGGGCATGATCGTCACCCGCACCGACCCCAACGCCGCGAAGCACGCGGGCCTCACCTACTTCATCGTCGACATGGAGGATCCCGGCATCGAGATCCGCCCGATCAAGCAGATGAGTGGGGGCAGTGGCTTCAACGAGGTCTTCTTCACCGACGTCCGCGTGCCGGACAATCAGCGCCTCGACGCAGTGGGCAATGGCTGGCGCGTCGCGATCACGACGCTGATGAACGAGCGCTCCTCGATCGGCGGTGGCGGCGGCGGTGGTGTCGGCGTGGGCGACCTCATCCGGCTCGCCCAGAAGGTGGAGATCAACGACAAGCCGGCCATCGAGGATGGCGGTGTGCGTCGCAAGATCGCGAACTTCGCCGTGCGCCGAAGCGGGCTCAAGTTCACGGGGCAGCGCGGTCTCTCCGCACTCTCCCAGGGCCAGACGCCCGGTCCCGAGGCTTCGATCGGCAAGCTCGTCGGCGCCATCATGGGCCTCGAGATGGGCGAGTTCGGCATGGAGCTGCAGGGGGCCGGCGGCATCCTCGCCACCGACACGGCGGGCGCCGATCCGGTCTGGCAGCAGACCTATCTTGCGATGCCGGGTCTGCGTCACGCCGGGGGTACCGACGAGATCCTGCGCAACATCATCGCCGAACGCGTGCTCGGCATGCCCGGTGAGCCGCGCATGGACAAGGACAAGCCGTTCAAGGACATCCCGTCCGGCACGGCCCGATAGTCTCGAGTACCGAAGCGCAGTAGATAGAACGCCCGGCTGGACGAGAGTCCGGTCGGGCGTTCTTTCGCGCCACTCTCGAGCACCCCGGCTGGGGCCCGAATGGCGTAGAGTCTCGAGAGAGGTTTCGCCATGACCGATTCGACTCGACCCCCCACGAAGCCCTTCCTGATCGAGGACGACGCGGAACTCGCGGTTGCGCTCGATGCCATGGGCGATGGCATCTGGAGTTGGGACCTCCAGACGGGCGAAGTGTTCTACAGCGACCGTTGGCTCGAGTCGCTGGGCTACGAGCGCTCGGAGGTGCCGGCGACGATCAAGTTCGTCGATTCGATCACCCATCCCGACGATCGCGATTTGCTGAGGGCTGCAGGTACTGCGCATCTCGAGGGCCGCACCGATTATTTCGAATGTGAGTATCGGCTGCGCACGAAGGCGGGGGACTGGCGCTGGACCCGCGGGCGGGGGCGTGTGCTCGAGCGCTCGAGCGATGGTTTGGCGGTTCGCGTACTCGGCGCGAACTACGACATCACCGAGTCGAAGAAGGCGCAGGCTGCACTCGAAGAGTCGGAGCGCCACTGTCGAACGATCGTGCAGACGGCGGGCTGCGTGATCATCTGCCTCGATACGGATTTGCGGATCACGGATTGGAATCACGCGGCAGAACAAATCTACGGCTGGTCGGCGAGTGACGTGCTCGGCCGGTACTACCCGGATTGGTTCCTGCCCGAAGCCGTGCGCGAGGCCGTGTTGGACGAGATCGCGCGAGTCCTCGAGGGCGGCGAGGCCAGTGACTACGAGAACCCCGTGATCGCCCGGGACGGGAGCGAGCGCATCCTGCTCTGGAACTCCGTCAGGATGGTCGACGCGGGAGGCAAGGCCTCGGGCCTGATCGCCATCGCCCAGGACATCACCGATCGGAAGATGGCCGAACGCCAACGCGAGATCGCGCTTCGCGAAGCGCAGGTAATGGCCGAGCGCGTCCAGACCCTGCGCGGCCTGCTGCCGATGTGCAGCAGCTGCCGCATGATCCGCGATGGCGAGGGGCACTGGAAGTCATTCGACGACTACCTCCACTCGAGCGTCGACGTCGAAGTGAGCCACGGCCTGTGCCCCACCTGTCTCGAGCGGATGCGCGACGACGAAAGGCGCTGATATCTTTCGAGTTCGGGTCGGATTCGACTGCTTTCATCGCGACCGAAGGGAGACGCCATGATCAAGGGTTATGCGGGACGGGTTCTGGAGATCGACCTCGCGTCACGGCAGTTCGCGTTCAAGCCCCTCGATGAGGACATCGCGCGCGACTACATCGGTGGGAAGGGTTATGGCACGCGGCTCCTCTACGACCGCACCGAGGCGGGGATCGACCCGCTGGGCCCCGAGAATCCGCTGATCTTCGCGACCGGTCCGCTGAACGGTTCCGTCGCACCCCAGAGCAATCGCTTCGCGGTGGTGTGCAAGAGCCCGCTCACCGGCGGGATCGGCAACGCGACCTGTGGTGGCAACTACGCCTATGGAATGAAGCGCGCGGGGATAGACGTGATCGTCGTATCGCACCAGTCCGAACGACCCGTGCGCATCGAGATCAACGGCGATCGCGATGAAGTCAGCTTCATCGATGCCTCGGATCTCTGGGGGCTCGGCACCTACGCGACCCAGGAGAAGCTCGGCAAGAAGCTCTCCCACGCGGTGATCGGGCCGGCCGGCGAGAACAAGGTGCTGTACGCAGGCATCGTTTCGAATGAACGCATCGCGGGGCGCACCGGCGTCGGCGCGGTGATGGGCTCGAAGAACCTGAAGGCGATCAGTGTCACGGGTTCGCGCAAGCTCGAGATGGATGACCCCGAGGCCTTCAAGACGTACACGAAGGAAGTGCGGGAGATGTTCAAGGATCATCCCGTGCTCGGTAGCTCGATGAAGCGCTTCGGCACCGCGGGCATCGTGAACACGACCAACGGCCGAGGCATCCTGCCCACCCGCAACTTCCAACGCGGACACTTCGACGACGCCATGACGATCAGTGGCGAGTGGATGGAGGATCACGAGCTCAAGGGGGTCAAGACGAGCTGCATCCACTGCCCCGTCACCTGCGGTCGCGATGTCGAGATCGAAGGCAAGGGCGTGGTCAAGGGACCGGAATACGAGACGGTCGCGCTGCTCGGCAGCAACCTCGAGATCGGTAATCTGAAGAACGTGAACGAGTGGAACTACCTCGCCGACGATCTAGGCATGGACACGATCAGCCTGGGAGCATGCCTTTCCTTCGCCATGGAACTCGAGGAACGCGGCATCTGGGATGCCGGCATCTCCTTCGGCGACCCCGATGGCGTGAGTTCACTCATCGAGGACATCGGCCACCGGCGCGGTGCGGGAGACGACCTCGCGAATGGCACGAAGAGGATGAGCGAGAAGTTCGGCGGCCACGAGTTCGCGATGCACGTGAAGGGGCTGGAACTCTCGGCCTACGACCCGCGCGGCTCCTTCGCCCAGGGAGTCGAGTATGCGACGACGAACCGCGGTGGCTGCCACGTGCAGGGCGCCTCGATGTACATGGAGTCGACGGGCCCGCTGACCATCAATCCGCAGAACATGAAGCTCAAGGCCGACATCCCGGTGCTGATGCAGAACAACGCCTGCGCGATCAACTCGATGGTACTCTGCATCTTCACCACCTACGGGATGATCCCCAAGCCGATCCACGAGATGGATCCGCAATCCTTCACCCACCGCGCGGTTTCGAAGGTCTTCGAGAACCTCGGCCCGATGATGCGCATCGCGATGAGCATGAAGGGGAGCCCGATGATGTGGTTCGAGAAGTGGCTCACGTACATCACGGGAACGAAGTTCAGCTCCGGGCATCTCCAGGAGATCGGCGGCCGCATCTTCAACCTCGAGCGCATGTACAACCTGCGCGAAGGACTCACGGGAAAGGAAGACACCCTGCCGCCGCGCATGTTGAACGAATCCATCTTCGAGAACATGGATTCGGGGCATCCGCTGGGCGAGCTGCTCCCGCGCTACTACAAGCTACGCGGCTGGGATGCCGACGGGGTCCCGCTCCGCAGCACTCTCGACAAGCTGCGCATCCAGGTCTGAGGGGAGGGCACGAAATGGCGATTCAAGTCGAACTCACCTACGACATGGGCAAGGCGATCGGTCAGCATCGCTTCGAACTCGACTCGGCCGAGACCGTGGGCGATGTCGTCGAACAGACGCGTTCGCGCTTCAAGGAGGGTGGCGAGCAGTTCGCGAAGCTCGCTCACGTGGCGCGCGTGGCCGTGAACGGCATCCTCATCACCCACCGCAAGGGCATGAAGACGAAGCTCAAGGACGGCGATCGCGTCGGCTTCGTGAAAGCCGCAGCGGGGGGCTGACGGACCGTCTGCTGCTGGACATCGAGCGGCGCGGGAACGGCGCCACCGCAGTGTCCGTTCCCTACCGCACGGCCCTCGACTGCCAGCTGCCGGCGCGCACGCTCCAGTGCTGGACATCCACTTCACCGTGGGGCGTGACGACGACCGCGTAGTCCTTCGAGGCGCTGTGGGCGTAGATGGCGCCAGCGCCCGACCCGGCGGGACCGATCGCGTTCGCTTCGATCGAGAAGGAGCGCGGCATGCCGTCCGGCGGGAACATCAGCCAGCGGGTGGCGCGGCGACGATGCGGGTCGACGAAGCTCCAGCCGGGAAGGACGCGAATGCCGTGATCGCCTTCGGCGTCGCGTTCCGCCATCGCGGAGCCCCAACCCACGATCCCCGCTTCGGGATCGACGGGAAGCGATGCGATCAGCTCAGAGGCCGTGGCGCGGCCATCGCGGTTCACATCCCGGGCCACGATGGCGAGCGCCGGGTTGCCGTCCTGATCCACGAGCATCTCGCCCTCGTGATCGGTTTCGAAGTAGACGAGATGCGCATCGCCCGTGGCCATGGCTGCATCGCGCGCAAGTTCGAGGAGCTCTTCGAGTTCGACGATCGGCTGCGCCACTTCGTGGGGGACGGGCATTCGGTGGATCGTCGGAAGCGCAACGGTGAGGAAGATGCCGACCGACGAGAGAATCACGAGAAGCATCGCGGTCGCGTTCGCGGTGCTCGAGGCGTCGGAAGGGGCGTTCGATTCGGATGCGTGCATGGGGGGCTCCTTTATCCAGGGCGTAGTTCGTCCACCCCATGCGTCCGAATGAGCAGATTCTCGTCAGTGACAGCCCTCGATCTTCGGATCCTCCCTGTGCATTACGCGCGAGTTGCGTTCGCGCTGCGTTCGACCTGCGTCAGCCTTCGCGAGTTCGCAGAAGGAAGAGCGCCACGAGCACGATGCAGGCGTGCACGCTGAACGCCGCGAGGTTGGCGTCGATCCCGCCGGCCGCCGGTGCGACGCCGCCCGGGTCGCTGAAGCTGCCACCGTAGAGCCCCTGGGTTGCGCCGGCGACGAAGAAGCCGAGCAACACGCAGCCGACCAGGGTCGCCGCGCGCCGGATCGCACGCGGAACGTCTTCCACGCCCGGGCGCCACATCCAGATGATCGCCACCACGCTGACCAACGCATTGGTGGTGATCAACCAGACGGTGTGCAGGCGCGCGTGCCCCGTCCACTCCGGGTGGAAGATGTGGGTAACGCTGATGTCCGCGATCGGTGGCACGATGGCGAGGAAGGCCGCGGTGAATGTGATCAGTGCGCGCGCGATCGAGATGCGGCGATTCATCGGCGGTCTCCCGAGGTCAGTCGCACGGATCGAGTCGCAGGGTCACCGCGGCGGGGCTGGGCCCGTCCCCGAAGAGCCCGACGAGCCGCGCGAGACGCTGTACTGCGTACTTCTCGTCCCGCAACGCGAAGGTGCGTTGATCGGCTTCGGCATCTTCGACGAGCCGTGGAACCGTGCAGCGCACTTCACCATGGCGAAGGCGCGTGAGGCGCGCGCCGTCGAGGGCGTTGGTCTCGGCCTTCACGCGCGGCATCGACACCCATTCTTCGCCTTCGTGATCGACGACCCAGAGCCGCAGATCGGTGTCCCCGGCGTAGAGCACGATCACCTCTTCGGCTTCGGCCATCGCCCCGTAGAGGGCCACGATCAAGGCGAAGGGCGAAACCGCGAGAGCGATGCGCCGCGCGAAAGTCGGAATCGAGGGTACCCACAAGAGCGCCGCGATGGCGAGGCAAAGTGTTCCACCCACGAGCCCGCGCCCCGGGATGCCGTAGGGCCCCGGGTGCTGGAGCGGAACGAGAAAGGCCGCGAGGCCAAGCAGGCCGAGAAACGCGCCGTAGATCTTCATGCTGCATCGTCCTCATTCGTTCGGGCGCGGGTCGAGGACAAGCATCGCACCTTTCTCGTCGCTGTCGCGAACGGAAATCTCCTGCACCCGGTGGCCGCCCCGATCATCCCGACGGACCAGGACGCGAATGGACGAGCCCGCGCGGAGGCGAATGGCATTGCTCGTGCCGTTCTCGAGTTCCAGGCCGGTTGCGGGGAAGGTCATCGTTCCAGCCGACTCCCCCGGCACCGCGATGCCCTCGAGCGAGAGCGTCCGAGTGTCGTGGGCCACGACGGCCCGCTTGCGCACGAAGGCTTCGTCGAGTTGTTGCCGACGCGGGTTCCACTTGCCCCGCAGCTGGACGCGTTGCCCCCGTAGCTCCGGGTCGAAGCCCATGCGATCGGCCGTCTGCCCGCGAACGCGCGAGACGTAGAGGGTGTCGCGTCCGATCGGCACCGCGACACCGGTTACATGGTGGGGCGAACCGGCGGGCCGCACGTCGAGACGCGATGCCGCGATCGATCCGTCGGCGTGGCGAAGACCGCTCACGGCGATGTGGTCGCCACGCTCGAGTTGGTAGAGGGGTTGATTCGACCCATCGAGGGCGCGGATCAATGTGCCGGGGACGATCACGACCTCGTTGCCCAGGACGGTGATGCGCCGCGCGTCGACGTCGACCTGTTCGATCGGCCCCGCGAGTTGGAAGTCGATGTCGACCCGTTCGGCCAGCGGGGGTATCCCCGGCTCGACCTCGATCGCGACCACGTGCCCGAGGCCCAAGGCGGCGCGGGTGCTCGCGCGACCATCGCGGAAGAAGCGCGTTTCCGCGGGCGTCTCGAGCGCGTAGCCGTTCACGCACAGCGGGGACAGACCGGTCACCGTGCCGAAGATGCGCTGCGGTGGGTCGCTCTGCGTTTCGCCGGTGGTCGAGGGGCAGTCCGCGAGGGCGGGCGTCGCGACGAGCAAAGCTGCCGATCCAAGCACCGCGATGCAGCTGCGCACGCGCGCGCTTCCCTGTTCTGCTCCTCGACGCCTGCGCGATCGTGCCTGCACCGCGTTTCGCCTCAGCCGTTGCGCGCTGCCGCCGCCTTGCCGGCCACGCGCCCGAAGAAGGTCGCATCGCCGACGCTCATCCCGCTGCCGTAGCCCGCCGACGTACGCGGAACGCCGCAAGCCGTGCGACCGGCTGCGTACAAGCCGGGGATCACTTCGCGTTCCATCGTGAGCACTTCGCCGGTGGGGAGCGTGTCGAGCCCGCCGAAGGTGAAGTAGGGATAGAAGACGCCACTGCCCGGCGTGCAGTCGAGGGCCGCGTACGGAGGTTCGATCGGCTTCAACCAGGCTTCGTGCTTGTGAAAGAGCGGGTCCTCGCCATTGGCGGCGTGCTGATTGTAGAACTCGATGGTGTGGCGAAGCATGTCGGCGTCGAGGCCGACGTCTTCCGCGAGTTCTTCGATGGTCTCTCCCGTGCCCGCGACTTCGGCGCCGAGGAAGGGCGGGTGTTCGTAGTCGTCATGGTTGAGGATGAGGTAGATCCCCTGACCCGATTGCTTGAGGATGTGGTGCGCCATGCGGGCGTGGTAGATGTCTTCGTTGATGAAGCGCTGCGCCTGGGCGTTGACGAAGATGCCGAAGGTCAGCGAGCCCGGCGGGTAGAAGGGCAGGGTGATGAAGGCCTCGTTCATGTGGATGACGGCGCCCCCCGCACCCTGGCCCATCAGGATGCCCGCACCGGTATCACCGGGGTTGCCGATCGGGATGTTGCCGATGCTCACCTGCGGCACGTACTTCTTGAGCATCTCCTGATTCATCACGAAGCCGCCGGCACACAGGATCACGCCCTTTCGGGCACGCACGTTGCGCTCCTCGTTGTCGATGCGCACGACGATGCCCTGGATGGCGCCGTCGTCGTCGGCGATCAGGGTGAGGGCACGTGCGTTGTACTCGACGCGGATCGGCCGCTTCCCCACCTGTTCGGTGAGGATGCCCATCAGCATCGGGCCGCCGTTGTCTCCCTCCACTTCGAGGTTGTGGCCGCGCGGGCAGGGCTTTGCGATCTCTCGGAAGGGGTACGACTTCTCGTTGCCCGTGAAGAGCAGGCAATCATCGGTGACCGCCATGATGGCGCGCTCTTTGTACTCGCTGTTCTTGTACTTCGCGCCCATGCTGACGAGCCAATCGAAGTGCTCGACCGAGTTCTCGCAGTACATGCGGATCTTGTCTTCGTCTGCGAGTTCGCCCATCGCGGCCATCAGGAAGTTGAACATGTCCTCGGTGCTGTCGTCGTAGCCGCAGGCCTTCTGCACCGCGGTGCCGCCGTTGCCGCCCATGTACACCTCGGCACTCGAGAGTGCCGTCGAGCCGCCACTGGCCGCGGTGACTTCGAAGATGATCACGTCCGCGCCCGCGTCGCTGGCTTCGATGGCCGCGCACGAGCCCGCTCCGCCGAAGCCCATGATGGCGACGTCGGTTTCCATGTCCCACTGCTCGACGGTCGAGAACCGCTTCGGCTTGGTGGGGGTCGATTTGGGGGTGTCGCTCACGGTTGTCTTCCTTCGTTGAATCGCTTCAGCGCTCTTACCCGCTGCGCTCAGCTCTTGGCGATCACGTACTCAGCATACCCGCGTAGCTTCGCGATCTTCTCTTCGAGGGTTTCGGGGTCTTGTTCCCGGGTGTAGGAATTGCGGAAGCCGACGAGGACGTCGGTCACGCCGAGATCTTCGAGCCGCTTGATGCCGTCGGGGGTGTAGGCGTCCAGTGAGATCACGTGGATCTGGAAGGGCTCGTTCTGCCTTCCGAACTCGCCGCGCAACTCGTTCAGGCGCGACAGCAGGGTGGCGAGGTCGTCCGCATCGCCTCCGGCGTGGATCCAACCGTCGCCGATCCGTGCGGCCCGGCGAAGCGCCGGCTCGCTGTGCCCGCCGATCAGCCAGGGGATGGGTTGTTCGGGAACCGGGCAGAGCTTGAGGCTCGGCACCTGATAGATCTCGCCGTCATACGAGAAGTAGCTGCCACTCGAAAGCCCGCGAATGATCTCGATGGCCTCGTCGAAGCGCTTGCCCCGCCGCTCCCAAGGCACGTCGACCGCTTCGTAGTCCTCGCGCCAGGGGCTGAGGCCCACCCCGAAGTTGACGCGGCCCTCCGCCAGGGTCGCGGTGGAGGTCAGCTGCTTTGCCATCAACACGGGATGGCGAAGCGGCAGCTTCATGACGTCGGTGGTGAACCGGATGCGCCCCGTGACGGCGGCGAGATGCGAAACCAGGGTCAGGCACTCGACGAAGGGCTTGTCTTCGATGAACTCCCGCATGCCGTCGGCGAGGTAGGGGTACTGGGTCTCCGCGTGCTCGGGATAACAGATGCTATCCGGCACGGCGAAGGCGTCGTACCCCGCCTCTTCGGCCGCGATCGCGAGCGGCTTCATGAAGAGGGGGTTCGTCATGGTTTCGAGATAGCCGAAACGCATCGAAGAACTCCGCCGCTCTCGCCCTACGCGTTGGGGTTGTCGACCGACATGTCGGCCATCGTCCAGTAGCCGCGCAGGTTCGTCAGCAACCCTTCGTCGTTCAGGTGGTAGGTGAAGATGCCGCGCACGTGGGTGGTGACGCCGTTGGCCAGGGTCGTGTGAAGCGTGAGCACGTGAGCGCTCTCGTTGCCCGCGAAGCGCGACTCGTGGGTTTCGACCTCGATCGTCGCCGGGCCGATGAACTGGTCGTAGAACTTCGCCACTTCTTCCTTGCCCCGTACACCCTTGCCCGTCGGGTTGGTGGCGGCTTCACCGATGGGATCCTCGATGCACACGTCGTCGGCCATCAAGGCCAGCCAACCTTCCTTGTCGCTGGACATGACGCACTTCCACGAGTTCTGTGCGGCTTGCATCGCGGGGTGGATATCGCTCATGGGGAAACTCCTTTCGAATGGGGTGCGAATCGGGCTAGAGAGCGTTGGCGGCCTGCGCGCCTTCGAGGGCCGCCTTGCGGATCAGGCCGAGGCCGGTGCAATCGCCGACCGCGTGCACTTCGGGCAGGCGGTCCTTCAGTTCGTCGTACAGACGCGTGTCGGGTTCGACCTCGCCAGCGAGGATGACGGTGTCGGCGGGGACGTGCTTCTCGCGGCCAGAATCTAGCAACAGCACCACGCCGTCCTGCTCGATGCGAGCGATCGAGACACCGACGTTCACCGCCACCTTGGCGCGATCGAGGGTGACCATGTGCTCGTCGCGGCGCTTCCAGCCGACTTCGGGCGCGATCTGCTCCCCGGTTTCGAGCAGCGAAACGTGACGCCCGCGCGCAGAGAGGAATTCGGCGAGCTCGATCGCGGCGAGATCGGCCCCGATGATCGCGATGCGCCGCCCGAGGGGCAGGTATGCGCGCGTCAAGGCGCGCATGACGTCGGGACGGACCAGTCGTTGCGCGGGCCCCGCCAACAAGCGAATTCCGGCGCGCTGCCATCCCGGTAGCTTCGCCGCAGATCCATCGTCATCGCGACCCGCGAGCCAGGCGCGAATCTCGTGGCCGGTGCGCACGTGGGGCAGGTCGTCTCCCGGAATCTTCGGCGAGACCACGCGGCCGCCGGTCGCCACGATGACGGCTTCGGGTTGCAGTGCCGCGATGGCGTCGGCGGTCATCTTCCGGCCCGTCTGCACGTCGATGCGTAGTCGCGTGACTTCGCGCAGCAGGTAGTCGAGGAAGAGTTGGTTGTCTTCATGCACGGTCGACGCCATCACGAGCGCGCCCCCGAGGGTCTGGTTGCGTTCGTAGAGGGAAACGCGGTGACCGCGTTCCGCCGCCACGCGTGCCGCTTCGAGGCCGCCCGGGCCACCGCCCACGATCACCACGCGTTTGCTGCGCGCCGCGCGCCCCGAGGCGAACTCGGCTTCGCGCCCCGTTCGCGGATTGACTGCGCACTCGAGGGCGAAGCGCGTCTCGAGGGCATCGATGCAGTTTTCGCAGGAGATGCAGCGGCGCACCTCGCGAAGCTGTCGCGCCTTCACCTTGTTGGGCAGTTCGGGATCGGCGAGCAGCGGTCGGCCGATCGCGATCAGGTCTGCTCGTCCGTCGGCGATCGTCTGCGCGGCGACTTCGGGATCGTGCAGGCGGCCCACCGCCATCACCGGCACGTCGACGGCGCGCTTCACGGCCTCGGCCCCCGCGATGTTCAACGCGTCGGGATAGTGGGCGCCGTTCACCATCTGCGTCACGAAGCGATCGATCACGCCGCCGCTCACGTGGAAGGCGTCGATCCCCGCCTTTTCGAAGACGGGGGCGATGCGCGCCGTGTCGAAGCTGTCGCGCCCGCCGGCGATGCGTTCGTAGCCCGAGATGCGCAACGTGATCGGGAAATCCTCGCCCGCGGCTTCCTTGATCGCCCGGATGACCTCGACGATGGCGCGCGTTCGGGTCTCGGGTTTTCTCGCCGCGTACTCGTCCTTGCGCGCGTTGCGCCAGGGCGTCAGGAAAGAGCCCAGCAGCATGTAGCCGTGCGCCGCGTGGAGCTCGATGCCGTCGTAGCCGATCTCCCGAATGCGCACGGCGGCCGAGCGATACTGGTCGACGACCCCCGCGAACTCCTCCTTCGTCATCTCCTTCGACGTCGTTCCGGTGAGATAGGACTGCACGCCGGACGGCCCGAACGCTTCCACCCCGTGCATCTCGGGGCCGAGACCGTCGGGGCCCGCATGGGCGATCTGCGGTTGGATCTTCGCGCCGTGGGCGTGCACGGCTTCGACCAGGGCGCGGTGCTCGGGGATCACGTCGTCGCTCGCGAAGTGGAGCGAGTTCGGAACCTCCTTGTGTTGCGCGTCGATCGCCGAGGCGCCCAGGGTGATCAACGCGACGCCGCCCTTCGCGCGCGCTTCGAAGTAGTCGATGGAGCGCTGGGTCGGCTTGCCGTCGGGGGTGCCGAAGCTGTTTTCCATCGGCGACATCACGAGCCGGTTGCGCAGCTCCATCTGGCCGATTCGGATGGGAGAGAAGAGGATCGAGGTGTCGGAAGACATGGGGAGGGGAGCCTATTTCAGATCGACGGGCGGTCGCTGCAGAAGGCGAGCTTCACTTGCGTTTCGAGCGCATCCGCGACCTCGATCGGATCGGCCTTCATGCCGCCCTCGAGCCAGTGGGCGAGCTCGACCTGCTGCATCGAGACGATCGTTCGTGAGATCAGTTGCGGGTCGCGCTCGACGAGCACGCCTTCGTCGATGCAACGCGCGCACGTGCTGCGCAGTCGTTCGAGGGCCTGCCGCCAGGCCTCGGTCTGGCTCGCCGCACCGCGCGCCATCGCCTCGGTGCCCCAGGTGAGTCCGCCGTGGAGCCGCATGCGCAGGAAGTCGGGCTGTTCGAGGAAGTAGAGGGTCGTTGCGCGAAGGCCCGCCAGCATGCTCTCGAGGGGGTCGGTGATGCCCGCCGTGCCCTCGATTGCGAGGCGGTGGATGGCCTCGTCTCCCTCCGTCTGAACGGCCTCGTAGATGGCGCTCTTGCCCGGGAACACGGAGTAGAGGGTCTGGAGCGACACCCCCGACGCCTCGGCGATCTCGCCGATCTTGGCGTCGTCGTACCCCTTCTCGGCGAAGACCCCGCGTGCGGCCTCGACGATGAGCTGCCGGTATAGGTCCGCCTTGGCCTGTTTCGCGGCCTTCTTCGCGCGGGCGGTCTTTCGGACTGTGGCCACGACGTGCTCCTGTCCTGCGTCGGGTCCCGGAAAAACGAATTGACGATTCTGTTTTTATAGATTACGAATTTGAGAATCGCAATTCATAGTTTGGCCGCGGTCCGAATCGCAGGTCGGTCGCAGGTCGATAGGAGAACCCCGTGAAGTTCAACCTCACCCTCACTTTCAACCCCATGGAGCACTACATCCCGCTGGCCGAAGCCGCGGACCAGCTCGGATGGGACACCGTCAACGTCGGCGACGGCCTCTTCTTCTACGACGAAACCAGCGTCGAGTACCCCTACACCGACGACGGCGCGCGCTACTGGAGCGCCAACACCCAGTTCCTCGACCCCTTCGCGATCATCTGCGCGATGGGACAGAAGACGGAGAACATCCGCTTCCTCATCAACGTGTTGAAGCTGCCCGTTCGCAACCCGCTGTTGGTCGCGAAGCTCTGCGGCACGACCACCTTCCTCACCGATGAACGCCTCGAACTCGGCTGCGGCCTCTCGCCCTGGCCCGAGGATTTCGAGATCTGCGGCACCGAGTGGAAGACGCGCGGCGCGCGCTGCGCCGAGAGCATCGAGATCATCCGCAAGGCCTGCACGGGCGAGTTCTTCGAGCACAAGGGCAAGCACTACCAGTTCCCGAACCTCTCGATCAATCCGGTTCCCCAGCAGAAGATGCCGATTCTGATCGGCGGTACCGCCGAGGCCGTGCTGAAGCGCGCGGCCCGCATCGCCGACGGCTTCGTCTCGCCGAACACGAAGGCCGACAACATCAAGGAGATGGTCGACAAGATCCACGCCTACCGGAAGGAGTACGGCACCGACGACCGCGAGTTCAAGATGGTCTCGGTGGCGATCGACGCCTTCGACCTCGACGGGCACAAGAAGCTGCAGGACATGGGCATCGACGAGTGCTGCGACATGCCCTGGCTCTACTATGGTTCGAGCTTCAAGTCGCCGGTGGACGAGAAGATCGAGCACCTCAAGCGCTTCACCGACGAAGTCATCTCGCACTTCAAGTAGGAGTCGCATCCGTGAAGCACTGGATCTCCCTCGTCAACGTCCCCGAAGTCGATCAGTACATCGAGATCGCGAAGCACGCCGAGGAGCTCGGCTTCTACGGCCTGACGATCGCCGATCACCTCATCATGCCGACGGGGGAGCTCGAGTCGAAGTACCCCTACACGCCGGACGGCAAGATGTGGTGGCCGGAGGACGTCCCCTGGCCCGATCCCTGGGTCACGCTCACCGCGATGGGGGTGGCGACGAAGAAGCTCCACTTCGCGACGAATATCTACCTCGCCGCGCTGCGCGACCCCTTCACGGCGGCTCGCGCGGTATCGGCGGCGTCGGTGTTCACGGGCGGGCGCGTGCACTGCGGCGTTTCGGCCGGATGGATCAAGGAGGAGTACGACCTCCTCGGGATCGACTTCAAGAAGCGCGGCAAGCGCCTCGATGAAACCATCGCCGTGATGCGCAAGCTCTGGACCGGCGAGATCATCGACCACAAGGGTGAGTTCTTCGAGTTTTCGGGTGCGCTCATGCGGCCCACGCCACCGTCGCCGGTTTCGATCTGGAGCGGCGGCGCGAGCAAGGCGGCTTTTCGCCGGGCAGCCGAAAACGACGGCTGGTTGGGCGTGCCGATGATGGCCGACCAGCTCATCGAGACGATCGAGATGTTCAAGAAGATGCGCGAGGCGAACGGCAAGGCGGACGAGCCCTTCGACGTCTGCTGCAGCTTGATCCAGCCGCTCACGGTCGAACTCGAGGCCCAGCTCGACGAGATGGGTGCGCACCACAACCTCGGCCTTCCCTGGGTGGTGACGCCCTGGGGCCGCGCGCCGTGGCTGAAGGACGGCGAAGACACCAGCACCCTCGACGTCAAGAAGCTCGCGATGGAACGCTTCGCCAACAAGGTGATCCACCGCACCACCTGAGACTTTCGCGATAGGAAAGCCGATGTCCGAACTCAGCGCCCTCTTCAGTCCCATCCGGATCAACCAGATGGAACTGCCCAACCGCATCTGCATGGCGCCGATGACCGTCGACTACGCCCTCGACGACGAGACCCCTTCGGATCGCCAGCTCGCCTACTACAGCGAGCGCGCGGCGGGTGGGCCCGGGGTGATCAACCTCGAGGTGTGCAGCGTCGATCCGGATCACCGCTATCAGCAGCACTCCCTGGGGCTGCACAGCGATTTCCAGATCGAGAAACACGAGCGCCTGGTCGACGCGATCCACGCCCACGGCGTGAAGTGCCAGCCGCAGATCTCCCATCCCGGGCCGGAGTCGCTCGCTCCCTTCTACAAGCAGCTGCAGCCGATGGGCCCTTCGCCCGCCCGCGCCGAGACGACCAAACAACTGTGCCGCGAGATGACCCCCGAAGAGATCGAAGCCGTCGTCGAACTCTACGGCGAGGGCGCACGCCGGGCGCGCGACGCCGGCTACGACGGAATCGAGCTGCACGCGGGCCACAACTACATGATGTTGGGCTCCTTCCTTTCGCCGCTGCGCAACTTCCGCACCGACGAATACGCCGGCGGCAAGTTCGAAGGCCGGGCGAAGCTCTTGCTCGACGTGCTCGCTCGGATTCGCTCGAAGGTGGGGGCCGACTTTCCCATTACCCTGCGCATCTCGGGCTTCGAGCGCCAGAGCGGTGGGCGCGAGATCAATGACACCCAGCGTCTGGCACCGCTGCTCGTCGAAGCCGGTGTCGATTGCTTCCATGTGAGTGGTGGTGTCGGCGACGCGAACATCACGCAGATCATCACCGGCCCCGAGTATCGCCCCGGCTTCAATGTCGCGGCCGCGATGGCGATCAAGCAGGTGGTCGACGTGCCCGTGATGGCGGTCGGTCAGAACATGGATCCGGTCGAAGCCAACCGCCTGATCGAAGAAGGCTGCATCGACATGGTGGCGATGGCGCGGGCTCTGCTCTGCGACCCCGAGCTGCCCAACAAGGCACGCACCGGACGTCTGCGCGAGATCAACCGCTGCAACGTCTGCAACGGTTGCACCGACATGATGACGTCCGAGTTCAACGGTGCGGCGTGCTCGCTCAACCCGCGCGCAGGGAAGGAAGGCGAGTATCCCCTCGAGAAGGCCGCGGCTTCGAAGAAGGTCGCGGTGATCGGCGGCGGGCCCGCGGGCATGGCGGCGGCGATGTACGCCTGCAATCGCGGCCACGACGTGACGCTCTTCGAAAAGGAGAACGAACTCGGCGGCGTCTTCCGCCATGCCTCGACGCTCTTTCCCGGCAACCAGCTCTACCTCGACTTCCTGCGTGGCCGGATGGAAGACCTGCCCGTCGATGTGCGCCTCGGCGCCGAAGCCGATGAAACGGCGATCAAGGAGCTGGGTGCCGATGCGGTGATCGTGGCGAGCGGGGGCCGCTTCACGAGCCCCGAGATCGCGGGCGACGGCGGTTCGAACGTGGTGAAGGGGCGCGCGGTGCTCGATCTCGTCGGACGGATGGGCGCCGATGCCGGGGATACCGACCTCGGCCTCGATGCCCGGGTGGCGATCGTTGGCGCCAACCTGATCGGCCTCGAACTCGCCGAGGCCCTGGCCCGCCGCGGCAAGCGGGTGCACCTCGTCGAACCGAGTAGCCGCATGGCGACGCCCGCGGGCAAGAAACGCCGGGCCGATCACAGCAAGCAACTCGACCTGCTCGGCATTCCGCTCAACACTGGTGTTGCGGTGAAGGAGATCACGGCCGAAGGCGTCGTGCTCTCCCTTTCGAACGGCGGGGAAAGCCTCGTCGCCGCGGGAAGCGTGATCGTGGTCGGGCACCCGGAAGCCGACACGTCCCTCGAAGAGAAGCTCTCGGGTTCGGTGGAGACCGTACGGTCCATTGGAGACGCCGTGAGCTTCGGCCTCGCGCAGAACGCTTCGCGCGCGGCGTTGGATGCGGCTTACTCGATCTAGCTTCGATTTAGCTAGCTTCGCGCCTCCGAAGTTTGGGTTTCCCGCCGGAGGCTTTCGATGCGCTTCACCTTGAACGTCACGATGCTCGACCCTGCGCAGTACGTCCCGATCGCGCAGGAGGCGGAGAAGTGCGGCTTCTACGCCGTGAGCGTTCCCGACAGCATCTTCTATCCCGAAGAAGCGATCGGTGAGTATCCCTACCACGAAGGGCGCGAGTTCCTCGAAGACAAGCCCTTCGTCGAGCCGCTCGTGGCGATCGCCGCGATGGCGGCTTCGACCTCGACCCTCCACTTCAGCACCTTCGTGATCAAACTCGCGATTCGCGACGCCCTGATCAACGCGAAGACCGCGCTCTCGACCGCGGTGATGTCGAACAACCGTCTCACCCTGGGTGTCGGCATCAGCCCCTGGATCGACGATTTCAAGTACTGCAACGTGCCCCTCGGCGGGCGCGGCAAGCGCATGGACGAGATGATCGAGATCCTGCGCGGCGTCTCGAGTGGTGAGTACTTCGAGTACCACGGCGAACACTTCGACTTTCCGCGCATCAAGATGTGCCCGGTTCCGACCCAGCCACTCAGGATCACCGTCGGCGGACACTCGCCCCTGGCGCTTCGGCGCGCTGCCCGCCTGGGCGACGGCTGGGTGGCGGCGAACGTCACCCGAGAAGAAATGCGCGGCCTGCTCGGCGTGCTCGATGGCTATCGCAAGGAGTTCGGCAGCGACAAGCGCGAGGACTACATCGTGCAGGGCATGTTGAGCGACATCGATGTCTTCGACCCGGCGGGCTATCGCGAGGGCGAAGACATGGGCCTCACCGACTGCACGATCTCGCCCTGGGGTGTGTACGACACCGAGCAACTCGAACTCGACGAGCGTCTCGACCGCATCAAGCGCTTCGCCGACGAAGTCATCGCGCACTTCTGAGGGAACCCATCGACATGACCGAGACCCGAGATCAGGCCGTACCGACCCTCGAAGAAGCCATGGCGCCTCTCGTCGCCGAGGGGGGCTTCTTCGAGATGGTCGAAGAGGAGGTGCTCGGCGAGCGTCTCAAGGTGTTCAAGAACCGCGCGAAGTCGCTACGCGAGTTGCTTGAGCAGTCGGCGAATCACGCGGAGAAGGACTACATCGTCTTCGCCGATGGTCGGCGTTGGAGCTACGACCAGCATCTCGCAGACGTGGCCTCGCTCGCGAAGGCGCTGCGCGAAGTGCACGGCATCGAAGCGGGCGATCGAGTGGCCATCCTCGCCGCGAACGGCCCCGAGTGGATCTTGACCTTCTGGGCCACGGTCTCGCTCGGCGGGGTCGTGGTGGCGATGAACGGCTGGTGGGCGGGAGACGAGATCCGCTACGGCCTCGATCTGACGAAGCCGAAGCTCTTGATTGCGGATCGCCGCAGGCTCGAGCGGCTCGAGGGGGAGTCTCCCGGCGTTCCCCTGGTGGTCATCGAGGACGACTTCGAAGCGCTGCGCACCCACGCGGCGGGTGCTGCGCTGCCCGACACGCCGATCGACGAAGACGATCCCGCCGTCGTGCTCTTCACGTCGGGCACCACGGGTCGCCCGAAGGCCCCCGTGCTCACCCATCGCAACCTGATCGCCTTCGTGCTCACGAGTTTCGTGCTCGGCATGGCGCGTCGCGTGATCGAGCCGCAGCCCGAGGGCGAGCCCGGAGCGATGCTCGCACCGTTCCCCTTGTTCCACGTATCCGGCCTGTTCGGCTCGACGATCAGCAGCCTGGTCGGCGGGCAGACGACGGTCTGGCCCACCGGGCGTTTCGATGCCGGCAAGGTCATCGAACTCACCAACAAGGAGAACGTCACGAACTGGATGGGGGCGAGCACGCACATCTACCGCCTGCTCACCCATCCCGACATCGAGACGGTCGATACCGCGCGCTTCTCGAACGTGGGCGCTGCAGGTTCGGCGACGTCCCCCGAACTCGCGCGGGCGATTCACGAGCGCTTTCCCCATCTGAACCAATCCGTGGGCTCGGGCTATGGCTCGACCGAGAGTGGTGCGTTGGTTTCCTATGCGTCGGGTGAGATGCTCAACAAGGCTTCGAACTGCGTGGGCGCACCGATGCCGGGCGTCGAGGTCAAGATCATCGACGAAGAGGGCAAGGAAGTGCCGGAAGGCGAAGTGGGCCTGATCTGTGCGCGCAGCGCGATGGTGATGCTCGGCTACGACGCGAACCCGAAAGCCAACGCCGAGACCCTGCTGCCCGGACGCTGGCTCGACACCGGCGACTTCGGTCGCTTGGAGGACGGGCGCTTGTATCTCGAGTCGCGGCTCCGAGACATGATCATTCGCGGCGGCGAGAACGTGTATCCTGTCGAGATCGAAAACCGCCTCGAGGAGCACCCCGATGTAGCCGAGGTCGCGGTGATCGGGGTCGACGACATCGAGCTCGGGCAGACGGTGAAGGCGGTGATCGTACCCGCCGAAGGCGCGACCCCCGACGAAGAGGAACTGCGCAACTTCGTCGCCGAGGCCCTCGCCTACTTCAAGGTGCCGCAGTACTTCGAGTTCAGGGACGAACCGCTGCCGCGCAACGCGACGGGCAAGGTGCTGAAGCACGTCGTCGCCGGCGACGCCGAGAACACCTTCGTCGAAGAGTAGGGGCGAAAGCGCGCTCTCGATCCGGCTGGGGATTGGCCCAGCGCTCAGTCTGCCGCGACGATGCGCACCGGGATGGCGCTCATCCGGGGGATCCCCGAGTAGCGCTCGAAGTTCGTCCGAGTATCGATCAGGCGATTCGTCGTACTTCCGATCTCTCGGAAGCGCGCGTCATGGGCAGGCGCATCGCCGAAGGCGTGCGACATCGACACGACGCCCGGGCGGATGTCATCGGCGGCTTCCACGACGGCGGGAATCGAGCCGTGTTCCGACTCGATGCGAACCGAGGCCCCTGATGCAAGACCCAGCTGCTCGAGCTCGTCGGGGTGGACGAAAGCGGGGTTGTAGGTGCGCTTGCGTTCGAAGTGGGGCAGATCGCGGCCGGCGGAGTTGTAGACGTTCGCCATGCGCCGCGAGATCAGTCGCAACGGGAAGGCCGCGTCATCGCCTACAGGAGCAATCTCTCGCAGTGCAGCGAGATCGGCGAGCATCGTCGCATCGCCGAGTTCGAGGCGACCTTCCCAGCCTACCTGCTTCGCCCCCACGGTGGTCGCCGGTTCGTCGAAGACGCCGCCGCCGGGATGCTTCTTCAGTTCGGCGAGAGGGATGCGCGATCCCTCATAGAGGAGTTCGATCAACTCATCGGTGGTGGGTGGCGCGTCCATGTCGAGCTCGAGGGGCTTCTTCGCTTCGCGCAGGGGCCCGGCTTCGGCGCGAATCGGATAGAGGGTGAGTGGAAGCCCCTGGCGCTTCGCGAGCCCGTGGAAGAACTGCCACTCCTCGATCAGATCCGAACCTTCCGGGGGATCGACGAGGGCCGGCGTGTACTGTCCGTAGGCGCGTGGGTAACCGACGCTCGGCCACATCTGCTCGGGGGCTTCGACGGCGTGGGTGGTCCCCGGTGTTTCGAAGCCCAACTTCGGAGCGATCACGTAGTCGGCTTCACGTGCGGTGGCCGACATCTTCATGTCGATCGTGACGAGGAGATCGAGCTTGCGCAGGGCCTCGAGGGTGAGGTTCTGGTCGGGCCAGGCCACGAGGGGATTGCCGCCGATGCAGACGAGGGCGCGGATGCGTCCGTCGCCTTCCATCAGGATCTCTTCAGCGAGCGCGCCCGTGGGTAGGCCCGCCGCGCTGTTCTCGAGACCGCGAATGCGAACCTTCTCGCCGAATCCCCAACCCTTGCGGGGCGGTTGGGCCTGGGCGAAGGCCTGCGCCTCCGGCATCAACACTCCCGGGTTCGGAAGCGCCTCCCCCTTGCGCCGCCAGTTTCCGCACAGGGTATTGAGGCAGAGCAGGAGGTACTCGGTGAGCGTTCCGTTCGGCGCCATGTTGGGGCCGGTACCCGCGCAAGCGGCGGCGCGGTGCCCGGCGGCGAACGTGCGAGCCGCTTCGATGAGATCCGATTCGGCAACACCTGCGCGCGCAGCCGCGTACGCGGAATCGAATTGCGAAACGACCGAACGCAGCGCCTCGAAGCCGCGGGTCTCGTTCTCCACGAATGCGCGGTCGTAGCGCCCCTCTTCGATGATCACGTTCAACATGCCCGCAAGCAGGGTGGGGTCTTCGCCGGGGCGCGGTTGCACGTAGATGTCGGCGTAGCGCGCCGCTTCGCTGCGCCGCGGGTCGATCACGATCAGGTTGATGCCGCGCTTGCGCGCATCCGACATGCTGCGCGCCGGGTTCGCGCACGAAACCGTGGCCACCATCGATACGATCGGATTCGTGCCGAGGAGCATCCAGGTATCGGCTTCGTCGTAGAGGTAGCTGCCGCCGAGCCATCGCCCGTGCAACGCGTTGGCGATGTGCTTTCCCGGTTGATCGATCGTCGCCGCTGCGAAGACCATGCGCGAGCCGTTCGCGATCAACCAACCCACTCCGGCGGCCGCCGCCGCGACGTATTGATTCGAAGCCGTGCCAATGTAGATCGCGACGGACCTCGGGCCGTATTCGTCAACCAGCTCCTGTACTCGCGCGGCGACCTCGTCCATCGCCCGTGTGCTCGCGATCGCCACGAAGCTTCCATCGTCCGCTCGCTTCTGGGAATGCAACAGGCGTTCGGGGTGGCTGTGCTGTTGCGGCAGCGCGCGGCCACGGGCACACGAGTAGCCCTGGTAGACCGGATTCTCTGGATTGCCCTTCACCCTGACTGCGCGTCCGCCCTCGACATCGACCAGAATCGGACAAGCCGAATGACAGAAGCGACAGATGGAGTGTTGGCGAGGCATGGCCCAACGAGTCTAGAGGCGCCCGCTCCGAGTGGCACTCGCGATCGGGGGCGGGAGTGGACCTGCTCGCTGCGCGCACAGCGCGATAGCATCCCCGTATGATTGATCTGACGCGAGAGCAAGACGTATTCGTTCTGCGTATGCAGGGCGGCGAGAACCGATTCAACGGCGAAGCCATCGAGGCGTGGAATGGCGCCCTCGACGAGGTCGAGAAGGCGGATGGCCCCAAGGCCCTGGTCACGATCGGTACGGGGAAGTTCTACTCGAACGGTCTCGACCTCGAGTACATGCAGACCGAGGCAGCGGGTGGGCCCCAGAACTACCTCTCGAAGGTGCTCGCGATCATGGAACGCGTGCTCACCTTCCCGACCTACACTGTGGCGGCGATGAATGGGCACGCCTTCGGTGCAGGCGCGCAGATCGCCGTCGCCCACGACACGCGCATCATGCGAACCGAACGCGGCTACTTCTGTCTGCCGGAAATCGACATGAAGGCACCGCTACATCCCGGCATGACCGCGATCCTGAAGGCGCGGCTACCGCACCAGACCGCGCACGAGGTCATCGTCACGGGGACGCGCTACGGCGGCGAGCACGCACGGGAGCGAAACATCGTCGACGAGGCCTTGCCCGAAGAAGCGGTGCTCCCGCGCGCGATCGAGGTCGCGCAGGCATACGCCGAGAAGGCCCACCCGGTGATGCGGACCCTCAAGGAGGGGATGTACCGGGAGACGATCGCCGCGCTCCGCTCGCAGATGTAGTCCTCCGCGCTTCTCGTCCGTGTAAGCCGTCGCAGAGCGTGCGATCGCGCGGATGCAGCGTTGCGCTGCATGCCGCATGCGCGGTTTTCGGCAGATCGTCTGAGGTGCACTTTCGACTGTGTCAGGCGACGAGAAGACGGGGAGACGACGCCATGCTGCGAAGGCTCGACGACGGTCTTTGGGTGATCGACCACGCGTTCAAGATGCCCGGCGGCATCCAGATCGGGACGCGTACCACCTTGATCCGCCTTTCGGACGGCAATCTCTTCGCCCACGCACTTGGACCGGCGGACGACGGTGACCACGGCGAGATCGCGAAGCTCGGCAACGTCACCCAGCTCGTGGCGCCCAACCTCTATCACAATGAGTTCGTGACCGATTGGGTCTCACGCTACGAAGGCGCGGCGTGCTACGCGCCCCCCGGCTTCGAGGCGAAGGTGAAGGGGCTCGAATACACGACCCTCACGAGCGAGGCGCCCGCGGCCTGGGCAGGCGACCTCGAGCAGGTCTTCGTCGAAGGCGCACCCGCTCTCGAAGAAACCGTCTTCTACCACCCCGCGACGCGAACCCTCCTGCTCACCGATCTCTGCTTCAACATCATGCATTCCGACTCGTTCATCACGCGTCTGGTCATGCGCGTCATGGGAGGCTACGGACACTTCGGTCCGAGCCGCCTCGCCAAGTCCTTCATGAAGGACAAGGAGGCGATCAAGCGCGGCATCGAACGCATCCTCGAATGGGACTTCGACCGCGTCACCGTCACCCACGGCGAAGTCCTCGAAACCAATGGCCACGCTATGCTCAAGCAGGCCTACGCGTGGTTGTTGGATTAGCGCGCTTCCGATGGTTCTTCGTTCTCGTCCACCACGTAGCCGAGAGCGCGTAGGCCGGCTTCGACTTCTTTGTCGATCTCGACGTCGACCGATGCCTCACCGCCGCGCAGTCGCTTGCGAAGCGCATCGCTCTCGCGCATGCGTTCGCCCATCTTCAGCGTCAACTCGGCGACCGCCTTCTTCTCTCGTCCCTGGCGGTTGTGCTCCTGCTTCGGATCGAGGGCGAGGTCGTAGTACTCGCGCTCGGGGCGGCCTTCGAGTTTGCGGACGGTCTGGCGTTGGATGAGGGTCTTCGTGCCCGAACGAAGGAGCACGCTGCCGCCGCTGTCGTCGAAGGCCAGCACTTCGGCGTCGCTGCTGGCGTGCCAATCCTCGAGCAGGGGGACGAGGCTTCGTCCCTGGATCTCGCCCACGACCTCCACGCCCGCGAGTTCGAGCACGGTGGGTAGCAGGTCGCTCTGTCGCACGACGCCGTTGGCGCGCTTGCCCGCGATGGCGTCCGGAGAGCGGATGATCAAGGGGATCCGCGTGATCTCCTGATGCAGCGTCGAGTGCAGCGGCTTTCGGTGTTCGAAGAACGCCTCGCCGTGGTCCGAGGTGACGATGACGACCATGTCGTCGAGCAGTTCGCGGTCTTCGAGGACGTCGAGCAGGCGTCCCACCTCGTGGTCGACGAACGCGATGCCCCCGTCGTAGAGGCAGCGCGCCCACTCGATCTCCTCGGCGTCGAGGGGCTTCTTCCAGCCGCGAGCGATCTCGAGCAGGCGCTCGGTCGCACACACGCCTTCGTCGCAGGCTTCGACCTCGTCGACGTTTCCTTCGCAGAACATGTCGCGATAGGGGGCCGGCGCTTCGTAGGGAAGTCGCGCGCCCTTCGAATGCACGTCGTAGAAGTGCACGAAGGCGAAGAAGGGTTGCTCTCGCTCGGCCGCGATCCAGTTGATGACGTTCGTGACTTCCGCGCGCGCGTTGCCTACGCCGCCTTCGCCATGCCACAACCACCACTCGTCGAACTCTCGCAACAGGCGTGCACTGCGGAAGCGCTTCGGGTGGGGGAAGTGCTCGAATCGATCGAAACCCTCGTCGAAGCCGTAGCGCGAACCCACGAAGCCCCAGTCGCGCGTTCCCACCCAGGCCGCCGTCGCATAGCCGGCTTCGCGCAGTCGTTCGGCCAGGGTGTGGTGGTAGTCCTGGATGCGGTGCTCGCGGGCCAGCACGCCGTGGGCTGCGGGGTCGAGGCCGGTCAGCATCGAGACGTGGGCGGGCAGGGTCCAGGTCGAGTGCGACGTGGCGTCGACGAAGAGCACTCCCTGGCGCGCCAACGCATCGAGGCGCGGGCTGGTCTCGCGGCCGTATCCGTAGGCCGAGAGGTGGTCGGCTCGCAGGGTGTCGATCGAGATCAGCAGGATATGGGGGTGATTCGAGGGGTTTGTCCCACGATCCGAAGCGCCAATGGCCGCGAAAGCGGTCCCGATGACCGCCGTGGCCGCAAGCAGGAGAGCGGGTCCTCGACGCAGAGCCATGCCCGTCGACGCGGGCGGCATCGCGAGGCCAGTGATCGCACCCAGTACCGCGGCGATGCCGGCTCCGGCCACCGCGTCGACCGCGACGGTGACGCCCATCGTCCCGACGCGATCGACGATCGGACCGATCGACTCGAGCGAGGCGGCGGCTTCGGCCACACCCACGAATCCGCCGACCACGAAACCCCACTGCGCGAGCGCAACCGCACGCGCGGTCATGCGCCGAAGCGCGGAGGCCTCCGGCTGCGGGTCGTTCGGCGAAGGCGGTTCCGAAGTCATCGTGGCGTCATGTTAGCCGCCACGATGACCCCGTTGTCGCGTGATCGCTCTCGCCCAGCCTACGCCGAAGCAGGCACCGCCTGCCGGAACAACTCGCCGTACCCCTCAGTGAAGTGGGTGTCGTCGTAGAACCCACGCGCCTTCAGGAAGTGATGGAAGTCCTTCAAGCGATAACAGGGAATGCCGGCGTGGAGATGATGCTCGAGGTGGTAATTGAGATTGAAGGGCGCGAGGAACGGCCGCTCGTACCAACGCACCAACGTGGTCCGCGTGTTCTTGCGTGCGTCGAGGTCGTAGAGATCCGGTACGACACCGTGCTCTGCGACCTGTCGCAGGCGCGCGATCAGCATGTAGGTCGTCATGAAGGCGATGGGCCAGAGGAGATAGAGCCAACCGTTCCCGGTGGCGTACAGCACGCCAAACATGGCGCCGTTCACGATCACATGACCGGCGATGGCATTGCCATCCCAGGGCATCTTCGTGAGTTCGGTCTTGCCGCGGCGCCAGGTCGCCTTCAAGGCCTTCCAACCCGTCTGCCCGGTGAGGTCACGCCAGATCTTCCGCTTGAAACTCTCGCGCGTGATCGGATAGTTCATGTAGTTGGGCAGATCGGGATCCTTGCGCGTACCGGCGAGCCGGTGGTGCGCGCGATGGCCGCGGGCATAGCGCTCCATGTCGGAAAGGATCGGGTAGGCGCACAGCCACTGCCCCACGATCGTGTTTGCGACCGGGTTCGCAAAGCAGACCCGATGCCCGCAATCATGCATCAATGCTGCGAAAGCCAGCTGTCGGCCGCCCAGCAGGGCGATCGCCAGGAGGATGGTGAGGGGGTTCGTCCAGGTTGCCACGAAGGCGAAGATCAGCCCGATCATCAGCCAGTTGAAGGCGACGTGGCGACCGGCCCGCCAGTTGCTGCGGGCGGTGAAGCGCGAGAGTTCCTCGGCCGTCATCCAATCGGTGAGGCGCACGGCCTTGCCGCGCTGTTCAGTGGCTTCGTCTGCAGTAGCGAGCTCGGGGGCTTCGCTCATCGACATGACCATGATGGTTCTCCTGTTCTTTCGGTAGTGAAGTGAAGGGATGGGGCGCTCAGACTGAACCGGGCGCGACTTCGAGACCGCTGCCGCCGACGGGCCCGGCGAGCAGCTCCACCGAACCGCCCGCCCACTCGCGCCAGGCCTGCTTGCCGAGCACGTCGTAGCGACGCATGGCTTCGATCATCTGGTGGCGCGCGTCGCTGTCGACGATGGCGGCGGGGAGCAAGGGGTCGAGCACGATGCGCCGCACGACATCCCCGCCGATCGAGAACGATTCCGTCATGGCGGCATCGCGGTCGAGTTCGGGCATGCGCGTGATCGCTGCTTCGAGGGCCGCGAGGCCTTCGCGGTAGCCGCGTTCGAGCGCATCGATATCCCAGAGCGTGCGCGCGCGGGTATCGGTCACGGTGTCGAGGGCGCTCAATTCGAAGACGAGGGGCGCGGGCGACGAACCCGCAACGCCGAGCGAAGCGAGTCGGTCGCGGCAGGCGGCTGCACCGCCCGCGAGGTTGTTCGGGCGGATCGAGAGGGCGGGGGTGAGGCTCTCGAAACCGAGTAGCCGAAAGGCGCGATCCCGCGTGCGCCGTGCGCGGCGATCGCGTGCCGAGAGCGCGCTGGCATCGACGGCCAGGTAGCTGCCATCCCAATCGACCAGCCCTTCTTCGACGCGCGACCAGGAGACGACTTCGCGGTTCACCCTTCGCGCGGCGCGACTGAGCTGATAGAGCCCGCGCCCCGCGGATTCGAGGGTGCCGCTGGCCCGGAGGCGGGCAAGGGCGACCCGCATGCTGTTCTCGCCGATGCCGAAGAGTGCACCGGCGCTCACCAGCGCCCCGACGCCAACCGAATACCGGCCGCTCACCGTCGAGAGCAGGTCGACGATCAGGCTCTTCGCGGTGATGCTGGCGCGCGGGGTTTCGTACGAGGACGGCGGCATCTCGATCCCAATGGTTATTACAGCATCGGCACTTTATCGCCGCATGTTGAAATATCCAGCCCTAAGGAGCCGATTCGACTCAAATGGCTGGATTAGAAGGGGTTTTCGCGTATTCGCGTTCGCCGGGCGCCAGAGCCAACGCCTCCTGCGTGTCCTAAGGTCCCTCGCGATGCCCGATCGCACCCCCCCGCCGAGCGACTGCGACCTCCCCCTCGTCGACCACCCCGACGCGATCAGCCCCAACTGGCTGACCCGCGTCCTCCAGGCGAGCGGATGCGACGCGGAGGTTTCGGCACTCCGCTCGAGCCCTGTCGGCACCGGGCAGATGGCCGACAACTACCGGCTGCACATCGACTACGCCCGGCGGGACGCCGCGACGCCCGACACCCTCGTGGTGAAGGTACCCGCCGGAAACGAAACCAGCCGCGCTGCGGGCGCGGCCGGCGGCTATGTGACGGAGCTGCGCTTCTATCGCGACCTCGCGCATCAGTACGCCATCCGAACCCCGCGCTGTTGGTACGCGGACATCAACGACGATCAAGACGCGTTCATCCTCGTGCTCGAAGATCTCGCTCCCGCGGAGCAGGGCGACCAGATACGTGGTTGCTCGGTAGAAGAAGCGGAGCTCGCGCTGCGCAACCTCGCCGGTCTTCACGGTTCGAGTTGGTGCGATGCCCAGCTCGACGAGCTCGGATGGTTGAATCGCATGACGCCGGAGATCGCCGGCTACTTCTCCACCATCCTCAAGCCGCGAACCGACGAGTTCATCGTGCGCTACGAGAGTCGACTCAGCAAGGAAGACGCAGAGGTGTTGCGTACGTTTGCCAGCCACGCGTCGAGTTGGTTGGTTGCGCGACCCGAGTGCTTCGCCGTGATGCACGGCGACTATCGTCTGGACAACCTGCTCTTCGGAACCGCAGAAGGCGGCGCACCGGTGGCCGCCGTCGATTGGCAGACGCTTTCGATCGCACATCCCGCGCGCGACGTCGCGTACTTCATGGGCAACGCGATGTCGCCCGAACTGCGGCGCTCGTGCGAAGAGGAACTCGTGCGCGCCTACCACGAAGAACTGCTCGGCCATGGCGTTGGCGACTACTCCTTCGAGCAGTGCTTCGACGATTACCGCTTCGGTCAGTTCCAGGGCCCGCTCATCACGGTGCTGGGGGCCATGGCGGTGCTGCAGACCGATCGCGGCGACGAGATGTTCATGGCGATGAGTTCGCGCTCCTGTCAGGCGATTCGCGACCTCGATTGCCTCTCCCTCCTTTGACCCTCCACTGATCCTTCTTCATCCACCCCGGAGAAATCATGCTTTCGAAACTCGACGACTACCCCGTTCACCAGACCTCCGAACCGCTCAAGCACCCCGCGTCGAGCGATCGCCACGTGTACGACCGCTATTGGTTCAACGGCTATCGGGACGACGGCGAGTTCTACTTCGGCATCGGCGCGGCCCTCTATCCCAACCTCGAGATCATGGATTGCGGGCTCTCGATCGTGATCGACGGTGAGCAGCACGCCTTCCACGGTTCGCGCCGCGCGCCCACCGAACCCACCGAGCTACAGGTCGGCCCGTTCGAGATCGACATCCAGGAGCCGATGAAGCGCTTGAAGGTGACCCTCGACGACAACGAAACGGGGATCGCGGGTGAGCTGCAGTGGATCCCGCGCACGGGCAGTATCGAAGAGGGACATCAGCTGGCGCGCCGGCGCGTCGGTCGCATGGAGGCGACGCGCTTCAACCAGTTCGGTCATTGGGAAGGCGAAATCCGCTACGCGGGCAAGTCGCTGACGATCGATCCGAAGCGCGTGTACGGCACGAAGGATCGCAGCTGGGGCGTGCGGCCGGTGGGCGATCCCGCGCCTCCCGGTGCGCCGCCGACCCAACCCGGTGGTGTCTTCTTCCTCTGGGCTCCGCTGCACTGGGAAGATCGCTGCACCCACATGGGGCTCTTCGAGAACGAGCACGGTGTGATGTGGCACTTCGACGGCATGATCTGCCCGGTCTATGACGACCCCGCGACGATCCCGGCGGTCGAAGATCCCGCGACCGAGTTCCTCGCCGGTGGTGAGCACAACCTGAGCTTCGTCGAGGGAACACGTCGCGCGAGCGATGCGGAGATCACCCTGCTCACCCTCGACGGCAAGCGCGAGGAGATCCAGCTCGAACCCGTGCTCTGCTATCGCATGAAGGGCATTGGTTACATGCACCCCGAGTGGGGGCACGGCCGCTGGAAGGGCGAACTCGCGATCGGCGGCGAATCGTGGCGCTGCGACGAAGTCGACGAAAACGCCCTCGAAAACGTGCATATCCAGCAGGTCGTCCTGGCGACGAGTGGCGCAAAGAAGGGCGTGGGCGTGCTCGAGCAGATCCACCTCGGGCCGCATGCGCGCTACGGCTGGACGGGCCTGGTCGGCCCCAAGTGAGCCGGGGCGCAGCGAATGGTGGCAGCGCCGTTCTGGCCTGTTCGCTGCATTAACGTCTCCACGTCATGGCTGCGCGCCTGTTTTCCGTCTTCGTGCTCGCCGGGTATCTCGCTGCGGCGTTCCTGCCTTGTCCGATTCCGGGCTCGGCGGAGGCTTCCGCGTTGCGCGGGCAGCGGGCGGCTGGCCACGCGCAGACCAGGCAGGCGCATCATGCCGAGGCGGGTGCGCACGTCCATCACGGGCATCACGACCGCGCATCGGCTGGACACGGCGGCGATCACACCCACCACACTCCCGATGCAGCGAGGGCACCGGCCCCCGCCGTCGAGTTCGCCATGACGCTGCCGTGTCCGTGCGGGTGCGGCGGCAAGAAGAGCAGGGCGGCGACCGGTGGCAAGCTCGGCCCGAGGCTCATGGCCGTTGTCTTCGAGTTGACCTATCCGGATCTCACCGTGCCGCTCCAACAGGTACACGAGACCTACGTCGCGCGGCCCACCACGCCGCCCGAACCCATCCCCATCCACGACGCCTTTTCGCTCAGCTGAAACGAAGAGAAGTCGAACGGGCGCACGTTTGCGTTGCGCCCATGTGCTTGCGGCTGCGACACGCCGCGAGTGGATGAGGAGAATCGATGTCGAAGTACATCGAATGCGGCCGCATGGCCGCGCGTGCATGCGTGTTCGCGTGCGCGCTGGCGATCGCGGTCCAACCCGCGTTGGCCGAAGAACAACACCAGCACCACGATCACAGCGGGCCGAATGCGCGACCCGACGATCACGCTCCCATCGGCGTGATGGGTGAGCACCTGCACGGCGCAGGCGAATGGATGGTTTCGTATCGCTACATGAAGATGCACATGGACGGCAATCGCGACGGAAAGAAGGGCGAGAGCCGGGGCGACGTCCATGACGACTTCATGGTTGCGCCGGACGAAATGGACATGGAAATGCACATGTTGGGCTTCATGTACGCCCCGCGTGACTTCCTCACCTTCATGGTGATGGTGCCCTTCGTGAAGAAGAGCATGGACCACACGACGCGCATGGATGCCGAGTTCACCACGAAGTCGACGGGTCTAGGTGACATCAGTGCGACGGCGTTGATCAAGCTGTGGCGCAACGATGACCACAATGTTCACCTGAACGCCGGCTTGAGTGTTCCCACCGGTTCGATCAGCGAGCGCGACGAGACGCCGATGTCGATGGGGGCGAACGTCGTCATCCCGTATCCGATGCAGATCGGATCGGGCACCCTCGATCTGCTTCCCGGCATCACGTACAACGGTGAGCGCGACGACATCAGCTGGGGCGCGCAGGCGCGCGGAACCATCCGGCTGGGGAAGAACAAGCACGATTACCGGATGGGCAACAACTACCTGCTCACCGGTTGGGGTGCGTACCAGGTCCTCGATTGGATGAGCGCCGGTCTGCGCATGCAGTACAACCAGTGGTTCAACTACAAGTCGAAGGATGAGCGCATCACGGGCGACATGATCATCGTGCCGACCGCCGATCCCGATCGTCGGGCCGGCAAGCGCCTGGAACTCGGTCCGAGCGTGAACCTGATCGCCCTGAACGGCCCGTTGGCGGGTGTGCGCGTCGGCGTCGAGGCGCTGTTCCCGTTGGTGCGCGATCTCGACGGACCGCAGCTCGAAACCGACTGGACCTTGATCGCAGGTTTGCAGTACGCGTTCTGAAGCGGTGGAATCCGGGCTGGGGCGGGGAAGTTGCGCCGCCCCGGCCTCGATTCTTCGCCATGAACGACCGGGAGGAGGTGCAGAGATGTCGGACACGAAGCCATTGGTACGGCGTGAAGACGCGGATGGAATCTGCACCCTCACCCTCGATCGCCCCGAGGCCCTGAACGCCCTTTCTCTCGGCGTCTTCCAGGAGTTGGAAGCCCACGGCACTGCTCTCGCCGAGCAGACCGGGGAAGTCGGTTGCGTCGTGCTGCGCGGCGCGGGGCGCTCGTTCTCTGCGGGCAACGACATCAAGTCGATGCAGGCGGGAGAGAAGGATCCCCATCTCCACTATCGAACCGATGTGGTGGATCAGCTCGAGAAGCTCCCGCAGCCGATGATCGCGAGCGTGCGGGGGCACTGTTACACGGGAGCACTCGAACTCGCTCTCGTCTGCGATCTGATGGTCGTGAGTGAGACCGCGCGCTTTCGCGATACCCACGCGAACTTCGGCATGGTGCCGATGTGGGGCATGACCGCGCGGTTGCCGAATCGCATCGGTGTCCAGCGCGCGAAAGAACTGATGTTCACCGGGCGCCTGCTCACCGCGGAAGAGGCAGTGGCATGGGGGCTCGCGAACCAATGCGCTGCGGACGAGGACCTCGAAGACGCCACGCGCGAGATGGCGGAGAGCATCGTGGCGCAGAGCTGGCACTCGCTTCGCGAAGAGAAGGCCCTCGTCGATGCGGCCTCGCGCATGACCTATGCCGAAGGTCTCGCGTGGGAGCGCGAGCACAGTCGAGGGACGACGCCGGACCTCGCGAAGCGCCTCGCATCTTTCGGCAAGAAGGGCTGAACCCGGGTTCGCACAGTCGGTGCGAACCCCGCGATTCGCGACGCCAATGCGCGCAACCTCGAGCCAACCTTCTTTCGAAGTGCGCGTGCTCTGCTAAGTGATGGGTGCGCGGACGCCGACCGGCACCCCGCCGCGCGTGAAGTGAATCGCGGTCCCGATGTGGCAATGCAACGATGGCCTACATCATCGCGGTCCTGGCACTCACCTTGTGCGTGCTACCTGGCGGTGTCGCGAATGCCGGTGCGCTCGACGCGTCGAACAGTTTTCTCGAACTGAAGCTCGGTGACATCCCGCCCTTGCGCCGGCCGGCATTGTCGGCGGGCGCGACACTCTCGGGTGGTGCTTCGCAGATCGTCGAAGCCACGGGCGTCTTCGAGATCGACGACTACGCGATCGAGACGGCGGCGTTCACCGGTCTTCCATTCCTGACCGACTTTCGGATCGACCTCCACGCCGAAGGTGGGAACTACGCGGCCGGTGCCACCTACGCGAACCCGATGGGCAGCGGGAGCGTTTCGGGTTTCGGTGGGATCGCTCCGTTTTCGGGCTCGACGATCGTGACCGTCGCGGGCTTCGACATCGCCTTCGATGCCGCGCCCCTCGGAGTGGGGGGCACCGTGCTCGCGAACGTCTTGCAGAACGCCATCACCGTGACGGGTGCGCCCTTCAATACGGGGGAGGTGAAGATCACGGGGATTACGTCTCCCGTGCTCTTCGTGCCCTCACTCGGCATTACCGGGGTCGCCTTCACCCTCAACCTGGCGACTGCGCAGTTGATGACGGCGATCCCGCTCACCGGTGCGGAAAGCCCGGTCGTGGTGCACACGGTGACGCTTCAGGGCTCGAACTCGCTTTCGAGTACGGCGCAGACGGGTGCGATCAAGATGATCTCGCCGATTCGCATCAAGACGCCCGTCGAGTCGAAGCCCGGTGCATTGACGAAGACCTTGCGGTTCGTGCCGGAGCCCGAGGTGGCGCTTCAACTTCTTTCCTGCGCGGGTGGCCTGCTCGTCCTCGCGCGCTTGCGCTCGCGCTGATCGCGGCGAGGGGGCCAATCATGTTGCGAGTGGTTTCGATTCTTCTGGTTTGTGCGATCTCGTTCGGTTGCGGGCTCGAATCGCTTCCCACCATCACGAACATCCAGGGCGAGATGGTTCCACCGCCGCGCCCCGGTGTGGCGTCGATGTTCAGTGGTTTGATGGTGCCAGTGCCGGGCGGGCGCGTGAACGCGTCGGGGGGCAACCTGTTTCTGGCGCGGCGCGATATGTCCGTGGGGACGCGTGTCCACGAATGGGCGGTGGGTTCGGCGTGGAACTCGGCCACGGGTCGGTGGCAATGGAGCTTCGATCTCTCGCTGGTCGAGCCGCGCCCGGGGCAGCCTGCGATCTTCACGGATGCCACCGGTTACGCGGCCTTCCTCAAGGGCGTGGAAGTGGGCAAGCGCATACCGGGGACGCGTTGGTTCGCGCATTCGGCGAAGGCGGTGCGCTCGGCGGGTGGGTTGATCCATCACTTCGACAACGAGGGTTGGCTGGCGAGGGTCCATTGGGCGAGTCGGGCGTATCCGTCGATCGAGTTCGTTCGCGCGGATGTGGCCGGAAAGTCTCGCGTCACGCGGATCGACCAGTGCACGAGTGCGAGTACGTGCAGTGCTCTCTACGCGATGAGTTTCGACGGACAGGGACGCATCGCGTCGATCACGGATCACACCGGGCGATACGTGTTGTACGGCTACGCGGACGAGAGCGAGCGTCTGACTTCCGTGCAGGATCCGTATGACGTGCAGAGGGGTTGGGCCGGGACGCAGTACGAGTACGACGAGCAGGGGCGACTCGATGCCGTCGTGAACTCCCATGGCGAGCGGGTCGAGTACCGCTATTGCGATACGTCCAACGCAGTGTGTGAGGTGAGGCAGGTCGGCGAGGGCGATCCGACCTGGAAGTTCGCCTTCGGTGGCATGAAGGCGGATCGCGAGCATGCGAGTACGGTCGTGACCGATCCGCTGGGCAAGTCGGCGAGTTTCGTCTTCGACTTCGGCCTGCGGACGAAGAGCTACACGAACCCCGACGGAGAGACGTGGAGCTGGAACTGGAGCCATACCGAGCTCACGGGAATCACGTCGCCCGCCGGTGTCTATACGGGCTTCGATCTGTCGTCGGATCAGTCGGTGCTCACGGTGGGTCACTCATCCGGCAACAGCGCGGTCACCACCTACGCACCGTTCCCTGCGGAGAATCGCGCCGCCCCATTCGAGCGGGCGATCGCGAGCGTGGTGGACAACGTTGGCGCGATCGAGAGCCGCACCTACACGGCGAACGGTGAGCTGGCGTCGGTGACGAACGGCGAGGGCGAGACGACGACGTACCTGCTCGCCGCGAACGAAGATCTGACGGTGAGCGAACCTGATGGCATCGGGGCGACGTACTCGAACCGCGGTGACCATGGCGGCTATGCGACGGTGACGAAGGGCGGCAAGACGATCAACCGCTCCTATGACGCACTCGGCAATCTGCTCAGCGTCGACGGACTACTCGAGGAAGACCTCTCGCTGCACAGCCTTTCGCCGGGGCAGGGGGGTGTCGTCTCGCGTACCTATGACGCTGATCGCAATGTGGCTTCGATCCTGCTCGAGGACAGCACCGGTGCGACCCAGAGCACGCTGGTGCTCGAGTGGCGGGCGGACCATCAACTCGAACTCGTCGACCGGCCCCATGGCGGGGATACGGAGCGGCTCTACGACGCCCTCGGCCGAGTCGAGGAGGTGCGCACACGCGTCGATGGCACTTGGCAGGACACCCATTTCGAATACGACCTCGCCGGTCGAACGACGGCCACGCTTCGTCCGAACGGAATGGCGACGCGATGGTCGTATCGAGATTCGGGAGAGATCGCATCCATCCAGCACGAACGCGACTGGAGTGATCCTCTCGAATCCGATGGCCTGGCTCGATTCACCTATCTCGCCGGTCAGCAGACCGAAATTCGAGATGCCGCCCACGGCATGGTGCCGGAGCAATACACCTACGATTCGGCGGGCCGCGTGCAGGCGATCACCTTCCCCGGCGGCGAGCGACTCGAGTATGTGTACGACCTGCGTGGTCGCACCACCTCGGAAACCTACCGCCGGCCGAATTCGGCCGTTCTCCGCACGTTCGAATACGACTACGATCTCGCCAACCGCATCACCGCGGTGCGAGAAGACGGAGTCGAAATCCAGGGCACCACCTGGGTCGACGGTCACGCCGATCGGGTCGACTACGGCAACGGAGTGGAAGTCGTGCACGGCTACGACGCGTACACCGGAGCATTCGCGGGCTTCACCGCGACCGACGCCGCCCAGCAGGTGATTGCCCAGATGACGGTGAACCGCACGACGTGTGGGATCGCACTGCCGGCGACGCGCTGCGTGATCGAGCAGACGCAGACCTTCTCGGGCGTGTCCGCGACTTCATACGCCGAGTATCAACTGGATGATCTGGGGACGGAGCGATTGCTCGCGGACTCGACAGGTGCGGTAACACCCATCGATCGCCTCTATCAGTACGATGAGCTGAGCAACCTGGTGCAGTCGCCCGAGGGCGACTTCGTGTACAACGCCGAGCGGAATCGCCTGCTCGAGGTGCAGTCCGGAGGCTCGACGGTCGTCGACTACACCTATGACGCCGCGGGCTTCGTCACGGCGCGCGACGGCCTACCGATTACTTGGAACGGCATGGGCCGCGTCGCAACGGTCGGCGATTCGTTTTCAGTCCAATGGGATGCCCTCGCCCGAAAGGTCTCGAAGACCGAATCCGGGGAGACCACGCTTTGGCGCTACGGCGGAGCGTTGACCGAGGATGATCTCGGTACCAATCAGAAGATCGACCTCGGCTGGGTCGTCGTGAACATCGACGACGACAGCCACGACTACCGTCTGTTCGATTTCCGCGGCAACGCGAAGCTGACGCTGGACGATGCGGGAGCGGTGACTTCGCATCAGCATTACGCGGGGTACGACCGGATCGGGGTGGATGGCGCGAGCCCGGCTGCGATGGGGTTTGCCGGTGGCTATCACGCCGGAGATCTCGTCGTGCTCGGCGCGCGTGTCTATGACCCTGCGTTCGCGAGGTTCCTTTCCGAGGATCCGATTCCGCAGGTCGTAAACCAGAATGCGTACACCCTCGGCAACCCGGTGCGGTTCTGGGACTCGACCGGGAGAGAGCCTGTTCCGACGGGATTCTCGGTTACCGAGCGGGATCCAACCTACATTTGGAACGGAGGGGGCGAGATCCAGGCCTTTGGAGTGGCGATCTCCGGTGAGCTGTCGATCGTCTTCCACGGAGATAGCTTCACGACTCATTACGGGCCTGATGCGGTCTCGACGCCCGGCGGTCCCGACGAATCATGTCAATGTAGCCGTGTTGGGACCCTGGGTGGCGGGGATACATCCTTCAGTATCAACGGTGGTTCCGGGGAAGCGCCTGCCTTCGGGGACGAGGCGGGTGGCAATGGATCCGTTGGTCGCGGAAAGGATGGTCCAGCCAGGAGAGGATTCCACTACGGGACGGATTCCGCGAAGGGCTTCGATGAAATCATCTGCGGCCTCGGATACGAAATATGTCTGGCCGTGGGTGCTGTCTACTGGCTGCGCGCGCGACGTAGGGTCGCACGATGCGGTCGCAGGTCGACTGGTTGACAACTGGAGGCTCGCAGCCAGCAAGAGATCGACAAGCCAGTGGTCAGCGCGATTCTGGTTGCGATGAGCGGGTGTGTCGGCGAATCGAGTTCCGCAATGGTGAGATGCTCGTCAGGAGCCGAATCACAAGCAATGGTTGGAGGCGCATCGCTGTAGACGAGATCCACTCGATGATCGTCGTTTCGATACTGGGCTCTGCGGTGCTCTTCGTTGGTGTGGGTCGGCGCTTTCCATGCGCGGTGCGTTTCGCCGGATCCGGCCGGAGAGGAGCGTGGAAGCGTGCCGTCTCGCGGCTCAGGCAAGAGATCGCGGAGTCGTACCGAGGGCGAGGCCAGCTCGAGGCGATCGATCGGCGTGAAGCGCTGTTTCGTCGATTGATCACTCCGAGATGGTGCGTGCTCCTGTACGTCTTGGTAATCGCCACCATCTACTGGTTCATTGATGGTGGAGAAACCCATATGTTCCCTCAAAGCCGTACAGGTATCGGTTCGGCGGTAGGTGTGCTCGTGGGTTCGGGCGAGGTTCACCGACTCATTACGGCCGCGTTCATTCACAACAGTGTCAGTCACTTGTTCTCGAATGCAGTCGGCTTGATCGTGTTCGGTAGTTGGGTCGAAGCCGTGATCGGCTGGAAGAGGACGATGGTGCTCCTCACGATGTCGACAATCGCGGGCTACGGCGTGGCCCTGGCCTTGATCGATAATTCGTCGCACTACTACGGAGCCGAGTATGCTGGGGCCTCGGCTGCTCTCACAGGCCTCGTTGGTGCGTTCGTCGTGTCGCTACTTCTCCGGAGCGACGACTTCCCCGTGTTCTTTCGATTGCCGGTCGTACTGTTCGTCTGGGCGGCGCTACTGGTCCTGAGAACCGGGGAGGGTGTCGCAACGATTGCCCATGTGGCTGGTTTCCTTGCGGGGTTCCTCGGGATGGTGTGGATGTGTCGGAAGAGGGCTCGGGTTCCACCAAATGATTCGCCATGGGCAAGAGTCGCTGCCCTCGCTTCAATCGTGGCGATTTCTCTGTCCGGCGTAGCGGTGGCCTTCGATGATGCTCTATTCGGGAAAGATCGATATGCACTACTCCTCGGTGATCGACTGGAGCAAGTGTCGATCTCCGACGATGAGCTCCTGCAGTACGTAACCATGCTGGCGGCGATTCGAGATGCCCCCACCGACATGCTCGAGCGTGGTCGGGATTCAATCTGGGGCTTGATGAATCGGAACCCCAGCATGTACGCAAAGTATGCGCTGGCGAAAATCGAAGCGCGCCTGGGTGAATATCGGGTAGCGATCGAAACGATGCGGGAACTCTGGCACGACGACCCAGATCCAAATGCCGCCGGGCGATTGGCCCTGTTCTATTCGCAGGCTTTGGCATCGAAGGATTTCGATGATCAGCGATTGGTCGGCGAGCTGATCGGGATGCAGGGGGCGGCCTACGTTGAGCACGTGGGGCAGTCCGAGCAGGGGGCTCCGAGTTTCCGGGTGGAACCGTATGGTCCGCGGAGCGAAAAGGTTTCGGTGCAGATCCTCTTGAGTCTGGATGACGAGCTGCGTGGTTTTGTCGAGGTGACGGTCGAACCGGAAGTGATCACACTCGAATGTGACGTCATTGGATCCGAGGGCGGGGGTCATATCGAATGGTTGCCGGTGTGGGTGTCACGGTCCGCTTCTGAAGCGCCCCTGCCATCGAATACGTGTACGATCATCTGGTTCGATGATTATCTCGGCCCGAGCGTTCAGCCATCACTTACCAGGACGGGCGTATCAAGTTGGGGCGCGGCGGAGCGTCTCTCAATTCGGCGTCACGAGCGGTGAGACACCCCGCCAGACCCTCTCCGCGATCAACTCGTGCCCTTCGGCCGTGGGATGGATTCCATCCGCCTGATTGAGTCGCGGTCTTGCGGCGACGTCTTCGAGCAGGAACGGGATGAACCCCGCCCCGTACTCCTTCGCGAGATCGGGGTAGGTCGACTCGAAGGCTTCGACGTATTCCTTGCCGAGGTTCGGGGCGGCGCGCATGCCGGCGATGAGGAGTTTTGCGTTCGGGTACTTCGTGAGGGTTCGTTCGATGATCTTGCGGAGGTTCTTTCGCATGACGTCGGGTTGCTGGCCTCGGAGCATGTCGTTGGCTCCGAGTTCGAGGACCAACACGGCCACGGGTGACTTCAGCAACCAGTTGATTCGTCGCAGTCCTCCCGCGGAGGTGTCTCCGCTGACGCCGGCGTTGACGACTCGGTATGCGAGCCCGGCCTCGTCGATCTTCTCCTGGATCAGGGCGGGAAAGGCCTGTTCGGAGGGCAGGCCGTAGCCTGCGGTGAGGCTGGTTCCCAGGAAGAGGATGACGGGGCGGTTGTCGGACCACGCTGGTCGGACCGCAACGACTGCGATGGCGATCGCGATGTACAGGACAGCGGCGGCGAGGTCGCGTGGGCCCGACTGGATTCGAATCCAGTTGGTGGGGCCGGGAGCGCGAGGGGGCGACGGGTTCGACAGTGCGGCGTTTCGACCCAGTGAGTATGCTCGTCGGCGGAATCGTGTCTGAAGTTGCATCGCCCATCATCGTCGCGCGGAACCTCTGCCAACGCTACCTGCGGGCGGGTGGGGGAGAGCCTTTGAGCGTGCTCGAAGGGGTCGACCTCGAAGTGGCTTCGGGGGAGCGGGTCGCGATTCTCGGGCCGTCGGGCAGTGGCAAGACGACGTTGCTCGGGTTGCTCGCGGGGCTCGATCTCCCGACCGAAGGTTCGGTCGAGCTCGTGGGCCATGCGCTCGATCGACTCGATGAAGATGCGCGTGCGGCCGTTCGCGCGGACAAGATCGGCTTCGTGTTCCAGAGCTTTCAACTCGTTCCGACGCTCACGGCCTTCGAGAATGTCCTGGTGCCCCTCGAGTTGTTGCCGCCATCGCGCGCGATTCCGCGCGGTGGTGCAGAGGCGCGCGCGCGAGCATTGCTCGAACGCGTGGGGCTGGCGGATCGCTTCGATCACTACCCGGCACAGCTTTCGGGGGGCGAGCAGCAACGGGTGGGTATCGCACGTGCGTTCGCGAACGAACCCGAAGTGCTGTTCGCCGACGAACCGACCGGGAACCTCGACGCCGAGACCGGGAGCGGCATCGTCGAGCTCTTGCTCGACATCAATCGCGAGCGGGGAACGACCCTCGTGATCGTGACCCACGACGTCGATCTCGCGCGCAAGGCCAATCGCATCGTCACCCTGTCGGCCGGTCGCATCCAGAAGATCGAAGCGGTGGCCGCGTCGTGAATCGCCGCTTCGTCGGGGCGATGCTGCGTCGCGAAGCGCGAGCCTCGCGGCGCCCCTTCTTCCTCTACGGCACCTGCATGGCGCTTGGCATCGCATCGTTGGTGGGCCTGCACGGCATGCGGGCCACGACCGAGAATGCGATCGATGTCCAGTCGAAGCGTCTGCTCGGCGGCGACCTGCGCGTCGAGAGCCGCGCACCAATCGAAGGTGACGGAGTCGAGCCCCTGCTCGCCTTCGAGGCGCAGAGCGAAATCCAGACCACCCGTGTTACCCGCTTCGGTTCGATGGCGCTGGCCTCGAATTCCGGGCGCAGTCGCCTCGTCGACATCCAATCGGTCGAAGCCTCCTTTCCCCTCTACGGAGCGGTCGAGAGCGAGCCACCGAATCAGTTCGAGAGCCTTCATCGCGCCGGCACTCCGCGTGCCCTCGTCGACCCGAGCCTGCTGATTCAACTCGACACCGCCGTTGGCGAAGAGCTCTCCCTCGGCGAAGTGACCTTCGAGATCGTAGGGACGATCGCAAAGGCGCCCGGCGGCTTCGGCCTGCAGACGCAAATTGCTCCGCGTGTGTTGATCGCCGACCGGCATCTGGCGGCAACCCGTCTGATCCGTCCGGGCAGCCTGGTCGAGTACCAGCACTTCGTTCGCGCAGACAAGGAATCCCTCGACGCCTTCCTCGCCGAGCATCGCAAGGGGCTGCGCGATGCAAGGCTCGAACTCACGACGGTGCACGGCTATCGCAACGAACTCAATCGCAGCTTCGGCGTGCTCACGCGCTATCTCGGCCTCGTGGGTCTCGCCGCCCTGGCCCTCGGTGGCGTCGGTGTGGCGGCGGGCGTTCGGGTCTTCGTCGGCGAGAAGCTCGAGTCGGTCGCGCTGCTCCGCTCCCTCGGCGCGAGTCGAGGCGACATCTTCCTTCTATATGGAAGTCTTGCGACGGTGTTGGGCGTTTCCGCGGGCCTCGCCGGCGCGGCGTTCGGGACGCTATTGCAGTGGGGACTCCCCCGTTTCATGGAGGGCCTTCTGCCCGTCGATGTCGACGTGGCGATCGAGCCCGCGGCGATCATCACTGGCGTCGTGCTCGGCTTGTGGGTGACGCTGCTCTTCGCCGCGGGACCGCTGATCGATCTCGTTCGCGTACCGCCCCTGCGCGCGCTGCGTGCAGACTTTGCGGCCGAGCCCGTGCCGACCAGCGGACGCATCGCGATTGGCCTCGCGCTCGCGGCCAGTGTCGTCCTGGTTTCGCTGTGGCAGGCGCCGCGACCCGAAGTGGGGTTGGGGTTCGCGCTGGGTCTCGGCTTCGCGCTGCTTCTGCTGGCCGGCGCAGCCCGCCTCTGCATGGCGACCCTGCGCGGACGCGCCTTCGATCGCGTCCCCTACGCGATGCGCCAGGGCATCGCGAACCTCTTCCGCCCGCGCAACCACACGATGGCCAGCGTGTTGACCGTGGGCTTCGGCTTGTTCCTCGTGCTCACCCTCCACGGTGTGCAGCGCAACGTACTCGATCAGATCGCGGTCGATCGCGAACCGGATCGGCCGAACCTCGTGCTCTTCGACGTCCAACCCGATCAGCGCGCGGATGTCGAAGCCATGCTTCGCGAGCGGGGTGCGCTCATCACCGACTCGGCGCCGCTGATCTCAGCGCGCATCTCGTCGCTTGGCGGCGAACGCATCGGCGCCTTGTTGCAGCGCAACCCGGACGATCGGGAACTTCGTTGGGCACTCCAGCGCGAGTATCGCCTCACCTATGCCGCAGAGCTTCGCGATACCGAGACGATCCTAGAGGGCGAATGGTGGCATGGCGAAGTCCACGGAGAGGTGCCGATCCCCGTTTCGATCGACACCAGTATCCGCGACTCGCTGGGTCTCGAAGTCGGTGACGACATCGTCTGGGACATCCAGGGGGTCGAGGTCGAGGGCTACGTGCAGAGTGTTCGCGAGGTCGATTGGGACAAGCTCGCGACGAACTTCTTCGTCGTCCTGCCCCCCGGACTGATCGAAGATGCCCCGCAATCGGCGGTGCTGCTCGCACGCCTCGCCGACGCGGAAGTGCGCGCGGCCCTGCAGCGGGACCTGGTGCGCGACTTCTCGAACGTGAGCGTGCTCGACGCGACCCTCATCCTGAGTGCCGTCGACGCGATGATGGACCGCATGGCGACCGCGATCCGCCTGCTGGCGGGCTTCACGATCGCCACCGGCCTGATGATCCTCGTCGCGGCTTCGATCAGCTCGCGTCAGGAACGCCGACGCGAGGTCGCGCTCCTGCGAACCCTGGGCGCATCCATCCTGGTGCTGCGGAACATCCTCGCAACCGAGGTCGTGATGTTGGCCGTACTCGCGGCCTTCGTGGGGACGGCGATCGCCGCGGCCTCGAGTTGGCTGCTCGTCCACTTCGTGTTCGAACTACCCGTGGCCCTTCCCTGGAACGACTTCGGGCTTCTCGCGTGCGCAAGCGTCGTGGTCAGCACGCTGCTCGGCGCGCTGGGTGCCGGGCGTGATCACCACGCATCGCCGCTCGCCCGGCTTCGCGGAGCGATCTGAAGCGACCGCGTCTTCAGCTCTGGCCGAAGGACCTGGCCATGTCGTCTTCGAGGGTGGCCTCGATGTGATCGAGGACCGCACCGCGAACCAGCTTGCGCGTTCCGACGTAGGGGATGCGCGGAAGCTTGCCGAGGCGTTCGGCTTCGGCGGTTGCGCGCGCGAGCACCTGATCCGGTGCCACCACTTCGTCGTACAGCCCGGCGATCACCGCGCCGTCGGGATCGTAGATGTGCGCCTGCACGACCGAGCGCAGGAACTCGCGATTTGGCATGCGCTGGCGGGCGAGTTCGAGCAGGAAGATCGGCGTGGTCATGCCGATCGCGACTTCGTTGAAGCCGATCTTGTAGTCCCCCGCGGCGCCGATGCGGGTATCGGCCGCGGCGAGTAGCACAGCACCCATCGCCAGGGCGTGTCCCGTGGATGCGATCACGACGGGTGCGCGAAAGCGCGCGATGCGAAGCGCCAGTCTTCCACCTTCCGTCACCATGGCCCGCGCGGCGTCGGGCCCACCTTCCCGCATCACGGTGAGATCGAAACCCGCCGTGAAGCGATCGGGTCGTCCGGTCAGTACGACGGCGCTGCCCGCCTCTGCGGCCTGGTCGAGCGCTTCGTTGATTGCGGCGAGGACCGCGGGAGAGAGCGCGTTGGCCTTGCCGTCGTCCATGTGGATGATGGCGACGTCGCCGGCGTTTTCGTAGCAGACGGATTCGGACATGGTTCTTCCCTTCGTGTGTCGGTGGCGCCGGGCGAGTCTATCACGAGATTTCGGCCGGTCGCTCTGGCGGGGTCGCCGCGTTACGCTCGTCGGTCAGGAGACCCTTCATGAGCGAATACGCATTCAAGTCCGCCGGTGAGATCGCCCAGGCCCTTCGCAGTGGCGAGGTCGGCTCCCTCGAACTCACCGACCATTTCATCTCGCGCATCGAACGCTACGACGAAGACGTCAACGCCGTGGTCGTGCGCGATTTCGAGCGCGCACGCGAAGCCGCGAAGCAGGCGGACGACGCCCAGGCGAACGGCCATGCGAGCGGCCCGTTGCACGGTGTCCCGATGACGATCAAGGAGTCGTACAACATCGCCGGGCTGCCCACGACCTGGGGCTTCACCGAATTCAAGGAGAACATCGCGAGCAGCGATAGCCTCACGGTCGAGCGCTTCAAGCAGGCCGGTGCGATCTTCATGGGGAAGACCAACGTCCCCGTCGCTCTCGGCGACTTCCAGAGTTACAACCCGATCTACGGCACCACGGGCAATCCCTGGGATACCGGTCGGACCCCCGGCGGATCTTCGGGCGGGAGTTCGGCCGCGCTCGCAGCGGGGCTCACCTCACTCGAATCGGGATCCGACATCGGCGGTTCCATCCGCAACCCGGCGCACTTCTGCGGTGTGTACGGGCACAAGCCCACCTGGCAGATCGTTCCGCCCCAGGGCCACGAGCTGCCGGGGCAGGTGGCTGGGCCCGACATCGCGGTGTGCGGTCCGCTGGCGCGAAGCGCAGACGATCTCGCTCTGGCCCTCGGCGTCGTGAGCGGTCCCGAGCCCCTCGAAGCCGATGGTTGGGCGCTGCAGCTTCCCAAGGCGCGCCGCACCCGCCTCGCCGACTTCCGCGTGGCCATCTGGGCGACCGACGACTTCGCGCCGGTGGACGCCGAAGTCGAGGGACGTGCGCGACAGATCGGCGACCTGCTGCGCAAGCTCGGGGCGACGGTGTCGGAGACGGCGCGACCTTCATTCGACATCCCGTTGGCCCACGCGACCTACATCACGCTCCTGAACGCAATCATGGGTGCGTCGATGCCGAAGGAACAACGCGAGCAATTCGAGGCGATGGCGCGCGAAGCGGCGCCTGGCGATCTCTCCCCAGAGGTCGTGAATGCGCGGGGCATGGTGGCTACCCACGCGCAGTGGCTCGGCGCCAACAACCATCGCGAACGCCTGCGCTACGCCTGGCGCGATTTCTTCACCGATTGGGACATCTTGATCTGCCCGCAGACCGCGACAGCCGCCTTTCCCCACGATCACGGCCCCTTCAACGAGCGCACGATCGAGGTGAACGGCGCACCCCAGGAGTACTTCACCCAGCTGTTCTGGGCGGGGGTGATCACCGAGGCGTATCTGCCGAGTACGGTCTTTCCCACCGGGCCTTCGCAAAGTGGACTACCGATCGGTCTACAAGCGGTGAGTGGTGAGTATCACGACTACACCACGATCGAGTTCGCGCGGCTGATGGCCGACGAAATCGGCGGCTTCGTCGCACCCGAGGGTTACGCGGACTGAACGCGCAGCGCGGGTCGACTATCTTCGGCCGATGCTTCGACGGCTCATCCTGATCGTTCTGGTCTTCCTGCTCGTGGTCGTGGCCTTCCTTCTGGTTGCGGGCCGCGGTTGGCTCGGTGAAGACCTCGTCGCGGGTACACCCCTCGAACGTGCGCGAAGCGATGCGCGCCGTGCCGGTGAGGCCTTCGTCCAGAGCGAATCTGCGCGTGAGATCGGTTCCCATCGCGCCAAGCAGATCCTCTTCGGCGATTTCCACGTCCACACCGGCTTCTCCCTCGACGCGTTTTCCCTCGCGATGCCGCTCTCGGGAGGGGATGGTCCCTACAACGTGGCCGACGCGTGTGACTTCGCGCGTTACTGCTCGGAGCTCGACTTCTGGTCGATCAACGATCACGCCGAGTCGTCGACCCCGCGGCGCTGGCGCGAGACGATCGAGTCGATGCGCCAATGCGACGCGGTCGGTGCGGCGAGCGATCCTGCGGGCGCTGATCTCGTTTCGTTCCTGGGTTGGGAGTGGTCGCACATGGGAACGACGGCCGAGAACCACTATGGGCATCGCAACGTGATCCTGCGCGATCTCTCGGAAGATCAGATCCCTTCGCGCCCGATCGCGGCGGACTCTCCCGCGCAATACATGCAGGTTCCGGGCACCGTGCAGTTGGCGGCGATGGTGGGGCTCACCCGTGATGCCACGTACTTCGACTACGCCCGCTATCAACAGGAGCTGGGCGAACCGCCGCGCTGCGCTGACGGCGTTCCGGTTCGTGACCTCCCCGACGATTGCCGCGAGCACGCCGCCGACCCCGGCGAGCTGCTGCGCAAGCTCGACGATTGGGGACACCGGTCTCTCGTCATTCCGCACGGCACCACCTGGGGGATGTACACGCCCCAGGGTTCCGGCTACGCGAAACAACTCACTCCGGAGTTCACCCACCCGGTGCGCCAGCGACTGGTCGAGGTGTACTCCGGCCACGGCAACACCGAGGAGTATCGAAGCTGGCGCGAGGTGCTGATCGACGAAGAAGGCGACCGTCACTGTCCGATGCCGCGCGACGACTTCCTGCCGGGCTGCTGGCACGCGGGGGAGATCATTCGAAGCCGGTGTCTCTCCGCCGGGGAGAGCGAGGACGAATGCGAATCGCGCGCCGTCGAAGCGCGGCAATACTACGCCGACGCAGACGCGGGGCTCGGGCATCTCGCCGTCCCTGGGCAGCGTCCGTGGGAATGGCTCGACGCGGCCCAGTGCCGCGACTGCTTTCTGCCGGCGTTCAGCTATCGCGTCGGCAACACGGTGCAGGCCATGCTCGCCCTCTCGCGCGAAGACGAGAACGGCGACCCGCTCCGCTTCCGTTTCGGCTTCATTGGTTCGAGCGACATCCATTCGTCTCGCCCGGGTACGGGGTACAAGGAAGTCCTGCGCAACAAGATGACGGACTTCCGCATGACCCAGATTTCGGTTCCGGGGATGGAGCTCGACGAAGAGCCGGCACCGATCGCGCGACCCTCGGATCCACGGGGTGTGCAACCGCCGGATTGGCTCGAGCGGGGGCGCGCATCTTCCTTCCTCTATTCGGGCGGGCTCGTCGCCGTCCACGCGACATCGCGCGACCGCGCGGCAATCTGGGACGGACTCGAAGCGCGTGAGACCTATGCGACGAGCGGGCCCCGGATCCTCCTCTGGTTCGATCTGTTGAACCCGCCGGCCCAACCCGGCGCCCGCACGGGTGCGGTCGCGCCGATGGGAAGCGAAGTCGAGCTCGCCGAGCCCCCGATCTTCCAGGTACGCGCCGTGGGTTCCCGCAAGCAGCTACCGGGCTGTCCGGACGAGAGTGTGTCGGCGCTGGGCGCAGAGCGTCTCGAGCGCTTGTGTGGTGGCGAGTGCTTCTTTCCCTCGGATGAGCGCCGCACGATCACGCGCATCGAGGTGGTGCGCATACGCCCGCAGCAACATCCGGGGCAGGCCCTCGACGACCTGATCGAAGACCCGTGGCGGGTCTTCGAGTGCGAGGCCGATCCGGTGGGTTGCGCGGTGACCTTCACCGATCCCGACTTCGTCGCCGGAGCGCGCGACGCGGCCTACTACGCGCGCGCGATCGAAGAGCCGAGCGAAGCCATCAACGGTGGCCAGCTTCGCTGCGAAAGTGACGAGGCCGGAAACTGCACGCGCATCCGCTCCTGCGAGCCCTGGTCTTCGCCCGACGACGCATGTCTCAGCACGATCGAAGAGCGCGCCTGGTCGTCGCCCATCTTCGTGGACTACACGAGCGCATCGTAGGGCGGCCGCTAAGCTCGAACCCCCATCGAAGAGAAGAGGAGCCCGACATGCCGGTCAACTTCGTGGATCTCGAAACGGCGCGCGATTCGGACGGATTGCGCATGGTCGTGGTGGGCGGCGTACCCAGCCCATGGGGCGAGGCTGCGAAGGGCATCCTTCACGTCAAGCAGATTCCCTATCAGGCGGTTCGTCTCGATCAGGGCAGCGAAGAGATGGCCGCGTGGGCGGGAGAGCGAAAAGGGCCGGTGGCGATCTACAACGACGAAGCGCCGCGCTCCGCGTGGGATTCCATTCTGCTCCTCGCCGAGCGGCTTGCGCCCGAGCCGAGCCTGATCCCCGCAAACGCCGAAGATCGTGCGGTGATGTTCGGTCTCTCCCACGAGATCTGCAGCGAGGGGGGGCTCGGTTGGATGCGGAGACTGCAGGGCGTGCACTCCGGCATGAGCGGTGGAGAGGGCTTTCCACCGGGTGTGGCGCAGTATCTCGCGGGCAAGTATGGCTACCGCGAAGAGGAAGCCGCCTCGAACCAGCGCCGGGTGATCGATCTGCTCGAGATGCTCTCGGCGCGCCTGCACGCGCAGAAGCGCGAGGGCAGTCGTTTCTATCTCGGCTCGTCGCTCACGGCCCTCGACATCTACAGCGCGGCCTTCACCGCGCTCTTGAAACCCCTGCCCCCCGAGCACTGTCCGATGCCCGACGCCATGCGGGTGGGCTTCGAGGCGATGGACGAGGACACGCGCAAGGCCTTCGATCCCATCATCGCCGAGCATCGCGATTTCATCTACGACGAGTATCTGGAGCTGCCGCTCAGTCTCTGAGACCGGCGTCGCGCGGGGGTTGATTTTCCCGAGCCGAACGCGGAAGGTTTGCCCGCCATGAACGACGAATCGCATCCGGGCGAACCCGAACTCATCATCGAGAAGATCGACGGTCTCGACCTCGCCGCCTTCGAGTGGAATCCCGCATTGCGCGGCGAAGAGCCGACTCTGTTCATTTCACACGCCACCGGTTTCCACGGTCGCGTCTTCGATCAGGTGCTCGCGCGTCTTTCGCCGCGCCACGTGATCGCAGTCGAGACGCGTGGCCACGGTCGCAGCGAGAACGTCGTGATCGACGACTGGGAAGCGCTCGAACTGGATCTCGTCGCCTGGATCGACCATTTCGGTATTCGCTCGGCGATCAGCGTGGGCCACTCCGCCGGGGGCCATGCCATGGTGGGTGCGGCGGCGCGTCGTCCCGATGTGTTCGAGCGCCTGCTCTTGATCGACCCCGTGATCAAGTCTCCCGAGAGCTATGCCGAGGGCGGTTGGAACATCCATCTCGAACAGGGCGACGTACACCCGACGGCAAAGCGCAAGAACGCGTTCGCGAGCCCCGAGGCGATGATCGAGCGCTTCGCCGACCGACAGCCCTACAAACTCTTCGATCCGAAGGCGCTGCGCGACTACTGCACACACGGCCTCGTACCGGCACCCGACGGCGAGGGCTACGTGCTCGCGTGTCCGCCCCAGACCGAAGCCAGCGTCTACATGACGAGTAGTTCGCATATGCAGGTCTACGACAACGTGCGCAAGGTCGAGGTGCCCGTCATGGTGCTGCGCGCGAAGGCTCCGCCGAAGGATCGCGACGTGATGGACTTCTCTTCCTCGCCCACCTGGCCCGGGCTCGGCGGCGAGTTCGCGAACGGCATCGATCGCCACCTGCCGAACCACACGCACTTCGTTCCGATGGAAGATCCCGATCTGGTCGCGCGCTACATCGAGGTCTTCGATCCCGAAGCGTAGTCGCGTTAGCGGCTCTTCTCGAGGCACGACTGTACCGCGGCGTAGGCGCGTCGGGCGACTTCGGCCGCGGGCAATTCGTTCAATGCCTTGGAGAAGACCTCGACTCCCAGCGGGGCCGGGGCGCCTCCTTCCCGAAGCGCTCGCAGGATCCCCGGCACGTCGGCGTCCCCCTCGCCGGGGAGGAGACGCGCGTTCGTGGTTTCGAGCACGATGTTCTCGGCGGGCGTCGCGGGCGCATCGTCGAGCTGGACCCCGAAGATGTGCGGTGCCGCCGCCAGGACATCGCTCGCAGTTCCGCCCGAACGAAAGAGATGCCAGGCATCGAGCATGATGCCGCCATTGAGTTTGCCTGCGCCTTCCACGAGGTCGACGGCATCTTCCAGCGTCGCAATGGGCGTGAAGGGGATGAACTCGATCTGGATCTGAATCCCCGCTCCCGCTGCGCGATCACACAGCTTCGCGAAGCTCTCGATGAGTTCGTCGCGGGAGGGCGGTGAGGCTGCGAAGACGACGGCCGTGATCGAGCGCGCACCGAGGGCTTCGGCGCAGCGCAGGGCTTCGCTGTCGTCCATCGCGAGCAGACCACCGCCGTCCACTGCGCTCGGAAACCACTTCGCGATCGGATCGAACTCGCCGATCGCGAGCCCTTCGCCTTCGATGCGCTCGCGAAGCTCTTCGATCGACTGTCCCGCTTCGCGCGCCGTTGTGACATCCGTCGTGAAGACCGAGACGCCATCGAAGCCGGCTTCACGGGCCGGTGCGAGTCGATCGAGTAGCGGTGTGTGTTCGAGAGTGCCCGCGCAGAGCACGAGATCTCCGGTTTCGAGGGGCATCGAGCTCTCCCGTTTCGAGTGGTTTTCGCGGTTGCACTCCGGCTACGCGCCGGGTTCGCGCGAGCTGCGTATGCCCGGATGTGCAGCTCGCTCGGAACGCTCGCGAATTCTCACCGTCTATTCTGCCCGCGTTACCGCGCCGATCGCGTAACCCTTCAAAATTTAAAGAAGAAATCCCGCCGGTCGTCAAGAGGAGGCAGTTCCTCGAGGAGATGATCGGCGGTGAGAACGAAGACCCGAAGGCTGCGAGCGCTGTGCGTTCTCACACTCATTGCGCTGCTTCCGGGCTGTGCGCACATGGATCAGTCGGACGAGATCTTCACCCGATGGTCGGTTCGCGGTGCGGGTGCAGTGGCTTCGTTCGCGCTCCACGAGGTTTGTCACATCGTGGTCGGTCAGGCGATGGGGGCGAACGTCCAGGGAAGCTGGCGAGGCATGGGACCGCACCTCGAGTTCTCGGGACTCTCGCGGCGCGAACATCAGACGGTTTCGATCATGGGCAATGCCTGCACCGGGATCGCAGCCGAGTGGATCGTCGACACGGGTAGCCACAAGCGGAGCAACTTCGCCTGGGGCGCCGCGGCGTTTCACGCGGTGAACGCCTTCGGCTACGCGTTCAGCAACCATGGCGATGCCGAGTACTGGGAAGACTCCGGCGGATCGCGTGAAGCCTGGCAGCTCATCAACGCCGGCCACTCGTCGCGCATCGGGGCGCATCTGGCGTGGGATTCCGAGGCCGGACAGTACCTGCGGAAGCGTTGGCGCTTCGGGGCACCGCCGGATCTCGATGGGGCCGATCCCCTCGACTTCAGTGCAGAGGAGTCGGGAGAAACTCCGGTGGTGATGTTCGAGTGGGAGGACGCGTCCGGCGAGAAGGCACTTCCCCCGGTCTCGCTCCTCGACACGAAGGTGGAAGCCGACCTCGAACGCGAGCTCCCGCCAGTCTCGCTCCCGCCAGCCCCTCACCTCTTCGCGCGCTAGTCGCCAGCTGGCGTCCTCCTGAGTCTTCGATCGGACCAGCTCCCGGGGCTATCGTTCCGCGCAGCGGAGGGTATCCAATGAGCGAGGCGAACCCGAACGGATGCGAAGTACGAGAGCTCGACATCGTGATCGTCGGCGCCGGCATCGCGGGCTGTTACATGCTCTACAAGTCGCGCGAGCTGCGTCTCGAGGCGCAGGTCTTCGAGGCCGGCGACGGAGTCGGGGGAACCTGGTACTGGAACCGCTACCCCGGTGCGCGCTGCGACATCGAGAGCATGGAGTACTCCTATCAATTCGATAAGGAACTCCAACAGGAATGGGAGTGGACCGAGCGCTACGCCTCGCAGCCCGAGATCCTGGCCTACATCAATCACGTCGCAGACCGACACGACTTGCGGAAGGACATCCAGTTCGAAACCCGCGTCACCTCCGCGCACTTCGACGAGGGGGATGCTCGCTGGACGGTCGAGACCGATCGCGGTGATCGCGTTCGCGCTTGCTTTGTCGTCATGGCGACGGGGTGTCTCTCTTCCGCGAACACGCCCGACTTCCCCGGCCTCCACGACTTCGCGGGGGAGACCTATCACACGGGTCGCTGGCCCCATGAAGGCGTCGACTTCACGGGCAAGCGCGTTGGTGTGATCGGCACCGGCTCATCGGGCATCCAATCGATCCCGATCATCGCCAAGCAGGCCGAGCACCTCACCGTCTTCCAGCGCACGCCGAACTACTCGGTGCCCGCCCACAACGGCCCGCTCGACCCCGAGGTGCAGAAGAGGGTGAAGGCCGACTACGACGGTCTTCGAGACCGCAACCGCGAGGTGCCCTTTGGTGCCTTCGCGGATGTCGAAGGCGCAGAAGAGTCGGCTCTCGAAGCAAGCCCTGAAGAGCGCGATGGCCACTACGAGCGGTGGTGGGAGAACGGCGGCCTCACCTTTCTGGTTTCCTACGGGGACTTGATGTTCGATCCCGCCGCGAACATCACCGCGGCCGAGTTCGCTCAGCGAAAGATCCGGGAGGTGGTGAAGGATCCCGCAGTTGCAGAGCTCCTGGTCCCCGACCAGACGATTGGCTGCAAACGCCTGTGCGCGGACACTGGCTACTTCGAAGCCTACAACCGGCCGAACGTCTCCCTCGTGGACGTGCGCAAGGCGCCGATCCAGGAAATCACACCGGAGGGTCTGCTCACCAGTGACGCGGAGTTCGAACTCGACGCGATCGTCTTTGCGACGGGCTTCGACGCGATGACGGGGGCGCTGCTGTCGATCGACATTCGCGGCCGCGACGGCGTGTCCCTTGCCGAGGCGTGGAGCGAAGGCCCTCGCTGCTACCTCGGCCTGCAATCGGCCGGCTTCCCGAACCTGTTTACCATAACGGGCCCCGGTAGCCCCTCGGTGCTCTCGAACATGATCCCCTCTATCGAACAGCACGTGGAGTGGATCGCCGACTGCATCGCGTACCTGCGGGCGAATGGGAAGAGCCAGATCGAAGCCACCGTCGAGGCACAGAACGACTGGATCGACCACGTGAACGAGGTGGCCGACATGACGCTCTATCGCGGCTGCAACTCGTGGTATCTGGGCGCCAACGTGCCCGGGAAACCGCAGGTATTCATGCCCTACATCGGCGTTCCCGCCTACCTCGCGAAGTGCAATGAGGTCGTGGCCAACGGCTACGAGGGGTTCGCGACGCGATAGCGCGCCGAGTCACTCATCGCGTCAAGGCATCCAGGCGCCGCCGCTCACGCTGATGAGCTGGCCGGTGATGTAACTCGCCTTCTCCGAACAGAGGAAGAGGGCGAGGTGCGCGATGTCTTCGGGGCGCCCCAGCCGCGGTATCGGAAGCCCGCTCATGTTGTAGAGGGTTCCGTCCTCCATGGCCTTCTGCATTTCCTCGGGGCGCCCCATCTGGTCGTAGCCGAAGCGATTCCAGAAGCTGCCGTCCCCCGGATCATCGGCGGAGTGGGGCACGATCCAACCCGGGCAGATGTTGTTCACCCGGACGCCGCGTTTGGCCCACTCCCAGGCGAGGGACTTGGAGAACGAGTTCACGAAACCCTTGAGCCCGCCGTAGTGCACGACGTTCATCGCGGCCTCGCCGAGCAACGACGAGTTCGAGGAGATGTTCACGATCGCGCCCGTTTCGCGACCGAGCATGTCTTTCGATACGGCCTGGCAGCAGTTCACCACGCCGTCGACGTTGAGGGCGATCTCCCAGCGTCGTGCTTCTTCGTCGAGGTCTTCGAAGGCGGCAGGGTGGGCGACGCCCCCGGCGTTGTTGATCAGGAAGTCGACGGGGCCGAAGGCGTCGTGGCATTGATCGATCATCGCATCGACGCTCGCGCGATTGGTGATGTCCGTCGCGATGGGAAGCACGCTTCCCGCGAGCCCGTCCGCTTCGGCCTGGGCGGCGATCTTCTTGCCGGTTTCGGCGTCGCGGGAGGCACTGATGACCTTGCAGCCCTCACGTGCGAATTCGAGCACGAGCCCGCGGCCGATGCCGCCGCTACCGCCCGTGATGATGGCGACCTTGTCTTCGAGTCCGAGGTCCATGGAGTTCCTTCTCTTCGCCGCGCGCCGCTACACCTCGTCGGGCACGCCGTGGGTTTCCTGGTAGTTGCGGAACAGTTTGCGTTCCTCGAGCTCCTCTTCGCCCACGCGGTACTGGTGAGCACCGAACTTGTCCTTCGGCTTGGCGGCCAGATACTGCTGCATGCGCGTCCGCGCCTCTTCGCTGAGCTTCCAATCGAAGTGGGCGTAGATGCCTTCGACGCAGGCCAGCGGGTCGTCCATCAGTTCCTGGAAGCGCGAGTCGCAGATGCGGGCCTCGGGGATCGTGCCGTCCTTCCGCTGGGCCATCACGCGATCGAGCCGCGCCGCGGTGGCCGGGCCCTTCATGATGTCTTCGAAGGCGTCGGAGTCGAAGGGGAGGTCGCTCCGCATGTAATAGAGGCATCCCATCAGGCTCGTGGTCGAGGCCATGCACTTGATCGGGTCGCGATGGGTCTGGATGATGCGCGCGTCGGGGTAGGTCTCGAGCAGGATGTCGAGGTGGTTCTGGTGCGCGGGGGCTTTCAGGAGCCAGTGGCCGCGCGGGTTCTTCCACTGCAGGATCTTCAGGATCGTTTCGTGATCGCGGTAGGCAGGTCGCATGTCGGCGGTTGCGTAGAGCCCGCCGTACTCGGGGGCCTGATGCAGCGAGGCGATGTGATCGCTGATGAAGCTGTTCGCCATGATGAGGCCGCACTCGGCGGGAATGCGGCCGCCCATCTCGTGCATCGTCGCGAACTCGGGCACCACTCGGTTCCACTGGGTGACGAGTTCATGGGCGCGCGCGATGCGTGGATCGCTGTCGTAGCCCTCGGCGGTGGGCGGTGGGCAGGGAAAGAGAGCCTCCCAGGTTTCGGGCACGCCGCAGGCCGGATCCTGACTGAGCACCTCGAACAGGATGGACGTGCCTGAACGAGGGAGCCCGACGATGAACACGGGACGCTCGATCTTCTCGTCGAGGATCTCCGGGTGCTGCTTCAGGAGTTCGGTGATCTGCAGCCGGTTCTCGAGCCAACCCAACAGATCACTGCGCGTCATCAAGCGACCCATCAGGGTCAATTCGGCCGGGCCGTCGATGTCGCGACACAGCGCTTCGAGGGGATCGCGCCAATGGTCCTCGCCGAAGTCCGATAGCCCCGTGTTGCGCGTCGCGGTCGCGATCAAACTCGCCGCATCGAGGGGCACCGTGCTCGAGAGATCGAGGCACTCACCCTCGCGGTTCAGCGCTTCGAGCCACTCGGGTCGCGCAGGCGCCTGCCACGATGCCTGGCGATCGACATCACCGCTTGCTGCGCTGGGGGAGTCCGACATGCGAATGCCTTCCGATGGCGATGGGTTCGTATAATACGCGACCCGCCTACCCCTGAAACTCGCATCACGAGGTCACACGATGTACGGAGACGGCCCGGACGACGGTTCGCTACGCGAAGGCTGGCACGACTTCTGCGACAAGCTCAAGCAGGCCGGCGACATCGTGTTTCGCGATACCGCGCCGACCAATGCGGTCACCCGCGCCACCG
>JANQEL010000013.1 GCA_028278345.1 Myxococcota bacterium | reverse complement strand
TTCACCTCCTCTTCGACCCCGAGGGTTTCGTCCTGGTCGAAGGGGTGGAATCGCTTGTAGTAGTACTCGAGGCAGCGCACGCCGATGTTGCGGTAGTAGGAGGCGGGGGTGCCCCTGCGGACGATCTGCACGCGCTTGTCGTCGTAGTGCTCGTCCCAGAAGGCGTGATAGCGGAAGATCACCTGGGGAAGCGTTGGGATCTTGCCCTGTTCGGCGAACTGGTAGAGACGTTCGAGTACTTCGTGGACGCGCTTGCCCATGAAGGCCTCGATCCCCTCACGCTCGGCCGGCAGTTCCTGGATGTAGCGGTACTCGAACTGCTTCGGGCACTTCTCGAAACTCGCCAGGCGGGAGTGGCTGTAGATCGTCATCCGCGCGTCGGGACCTCGGCCGGTGCTCGTGCTTCGAGGGGGGCAGGCCGATGGGTACTCGATCGCGCAAGCCCCCGCCATCGAAGCAATCTTCGGGCGATGGCTGCTAAGCTCCCGAGACGCGCCACGATGCGAGGATGACCATGTCGCGCAGCGACCAGCAGGCCCGGACCCCGGTTCGCAGTGGCCCCCGACTCGTCGGGTCCACGCCACCTTCGGGTGATTCGAGTGAAGAGGCCGAACTCATGACCGAGGACGAACTCGAAGAGATCGTGGGCGATCTCACCGAGTGCGCGGACGACGCCCTTTCGGAGGCGGCCTGCGGGGGCATCGTCGATCCCGCGGAGGTCATCGCCTGGACCGAGTTCGCGCGTCGCCTCATCCTCTACCAGCGCGACGAGGACCTGATTCGCGCCGAGGTGCCCGAACTCGCCCGCGGGCTCGTCGAGCTGCTCCACGAGGTGGAGTTGCCGGCCGGTGAAACGCCGCGCGGGGTCGCGCGCGCTTTTGTGATGAAGCTCGCACCGATCCGCTTCACGCTGTCGATGGATATCGAAGCCGCCTACCAGGGGGATCCGGCTTCGCAGAGCTACACCGAGATCGCGGTTTCCTATCCCTCGCTGCAGGCCCTCACGGTCTACCGGGTGGCGCACGAACTCCACGCGCTGGGTGTTCCGACCCTTCCGCGCATCATGAGCGAGTACGCACACAGCACCACCGGCATCGACATCCACCCCGGAGCGACCATCGGCAACTACTTCTTCATCGATCACGGCACGGGCGTGGTGATCGGCGAGACGACCGAGATCGGAGATCGCGTGCGTCTCTACCAGGGCGTGACCCTCGGCGCGGCTTCCCTGCGCGATGGCCCTTCGCTTCGCGGGCGAAAGCGCCACCCCACCGTCGAAGACGACGTCACGATCTACGCGGGCTCGACCATCCTCGGTGGTGACACCGTGATCGGGAAGGGCAGCGTGATCGGCGGCAACGTCTGGCTCACCCAATCGATCGCGCCGGGTTCTCACGTGATCGCCGAGCCGCCCCATCAGGCCGTTCGCGACGAAGATCCGGCGACGGCGGAGCAACTCAAATGGGACATCTGAAGCGAAGCGCTGCACTCTGGCTCGCGACCGGGCTGTTGGCGGTCGTTCTGGTGCCGCAGGTCGCGGGCGCCGTCGAAGGTGCGCCCGATTGGGCGTACGGCCTCGCCCACGAACTCATGAGCCCCTACTGCCCGGGCCGCACCCTGGCTGAATGCCCGAGCCCGCAGGCGGGTGAACTTCGCTTCTGGATCCTGAACCAGGCCGCGGCGGGCGCGAACGAGCAGGAAGTGCGCGAGATGCTGGCCCAGCGCTACGGCGACGTGCTGCTGGCGGCGCCACGCGCTGAAGGGTGGGGGCTGTCCGCGTATGCAGTGCCGATCGCGTGTCTCGTGGTGGGATTGCCGATCGCCCTCTATGCCATCCGACGGCTGACGGGGGGCGATGGTGAGGCCGCGGATACCAAAGTAGCCGCACCCGAGCCGCGCGCTCCCGCATCGATCGACCCCGAACTCGAGCGTCAGCTCGATCGCGAACTCGCGGAGTACTGAGCTGCGGGGAACGGCTGGGCGATGACGGAAGCGAACGACGACGCGTTCTTCTTCCGCATCACGCCAGACCGCGTGCTCGCGGCCGTCGAAGCCGAGGGCTTCCTTACGACGGGCCACTGCACGGCGCTCAACGCCCTGGAGAACCGCGTCTACGACGTGCGCCTCGAGGATGGCGACGCGGTGGTGATCAAGTTCTATCGCCCCGGGCGATGGTCGCGCGAGGCGATCCTCGACGAACACCGCATGCTCTTCGCCCTGCGAGATGCGGAGATCCCGGTGTGCGCGCCCCTCGTGTTCGACGACGGGGCCACGCTGCGTACCTGTGACGACATCCTCTTCGCGTTGTGGCCGCGAATGGGTGGACGGTCGCCCGAAGAATTGAACGATGGAGAGATCGACGTGTTGGGTCGGCTGCTCGCGCGGATCCACGATGTCGGCGCGGCCCTCGAGCTGAAGCATCGGCCGCGGCTCTCCCCCGAGACGCTTCCGCTCGCGGCCCTCGAGCTGCTCGAGGCACGCGACTTCCTGCCCGAGAGCATCGCGGCCCGTTACAGCGAGCTGGTGCACGAACTCGTGGAGATCTACCGCGAGCGTGTTCGCGGCATCGAGCACATCGCGATCCACGGCGATTGCCACTGCGGCAACCTGCTGCGCACCGACGACGGTTGGTGCTTCCTCGACTTCGACGACATGATGATCGGCCCCGCGGTGCACGACATGTGGATGATGCTGCCGGGGCGCGATGGCGCGGCACGCGAGCAGCGGGCCCGCCTGGTCGACGCGTACGAGCAGTTCCGCCCCTTCCCGCGCCAGAGCCTCGACCTGATCGAGCCCCTGCGCGCGTTCCGCTTCGTCTTCTATGCCGGGTGGATCGCGAAGCGCTGGGACGACCCCGCCTTTCCCGACGCCTTTCCGCACTTCGGCAGCGAGGCCTATTGGCAAGGCGAAACCCACGACCTCGCGGAACAGCTCGCGTTCATCCGCTCGGGTCGAGACGTGCTCGCCGACGCGCCGACCGCTGACCGCACCGAGCCGTCCAGCGAAGCCGAGTCCGAACTGACGAACAAGGATTTCTTCTGGGATCTCTGAGGCGGGGGAGGCTAGAATCTCTGCCTTCAACGCGTCCATTGGCAGTGCGCCCCCCACACAGGACCCGTGACCGAAATGGCAGCGACCACCGATCCCGCGACCGCGGATCTCCCCGACGATCTCGAGGAAGCCATCCTCGAACTCAAGCGCGAACAGGGCGCCATCATCCTCGCCCACTACTACCAGGACGACGATCTCCAGGATGTCGCCGACGTGGTGGGGGATTCCCTGGCCCTGGCCCAGGCGGCCCAGCGCGCCGACTGCGACGTGATCGCCTTCTGCGGCGTCCACTTCATGGCCGAGACGGCGAAGATCCTGAACCCCGACAAGCCCGTCGTGGTGCCCGATCTCGAGGCGGGCTGTTCGCTGGCCGATGGCTGTCCCGCCGACGAGTTCCAGAAGTTCGTCGACCAGTATCCCGGCGCAAAGGTGCTCACCTACATCAACGCCTCGGCGGAAGTGAAGGCGATGAGCGATCTCATCTGCACCTCGTCGAACGCGGTGAGGATGGTCGAGGCCCTGAAGGACGACGAGATCGTCTTCGCCCCCGATCGCCATCTCGCCCGCTGGGTCATGAAGGAGACGGGGCGCGACGATCTGCACGTCTGGCAGGGCGCGTGCGTGGTCCACGAACTCTTCAGCGCGAAGGGGCTCGCGAAGCTCCGCGTACAGCACCCCGACGCCGAGGTGCTCGCCCACCCCGAGTGCGACGAGGCGGTGCTGGACGAGGCGGACTTCATCGCCTCCACCACCGGCATCATCAAGCGCGCCGTCGAGTCGCCGGCCAAGACGCTGATCATCGCCACTGAGGACGGCGTCTTCCACCAGATCGCCCAGCTCGCCCCGGACAAGGAGCTGATCCAGGCGCCGGGCATGGACGAGAGCTGCGCCTGCAACCAGTGCCCGTTCATGCGGCTCAACACGCTGGAGAAGCTCTACCTGAGCCTGCGCGACCTCACGCCCGAGGTCGACGTGCCGGAGCCGATCCGGGTCCAGGCGCTGCGGCCGA
>JANQEL010000009.1 GCA_028278345.1 Myxococcota bacterium | reverse complement strand
ACTACGGCGACGTCCTGCTGATGCCGATCAGCCCTGGCCGGCCTACCGGCGACGAGCCGCGGATCGACTACAGCGTCGGCAGCGGTCACGCCACGCGTTTCGACAAGTCGAGCGAGCACGCCGCGCCGGGCTTCTACGCGGTCGAGCTCGACGGCGGCATCGGTGTCGAGCTGACGGTGACCGAGCGCGCCGGCTTTCACCGTTATCGGCGTCGGCATTTCGCACTCGGCGCTGGGCGGGGTCGCCGTCGGGCTGCTCCTCGGCGTTCATCCCCTGATCGCGGGTGCCGTCTTCGCTCTCGCGGTCGCGCTCGGGATCGCCTGGCTGGCTCCGCGCACGCGACTTTCGGAAGACGCCATCATCGGCGTCTTCTTCTCGGCTTCGATGGCCCTGGGTGTCGTGCTCTTCAGCATGCGGCGCGGTTATCAGCAGGATCTCTTCGCGTATCTCTTCGGCAATGTGCTGGCCATCTCGAATACCGAACTCGCGATGTTGTTGGGGCTGGGAATCGCAGTCGTGCTCACATTGGCGGCGCTCTTTCGGCCGCTGCTCTTCATCGCCTTCGACGAAGAGATCGCGCGCGCCTACGGACAGAAGGTCGATACCACCAACGCGGTGCTGCTGGTGCTGGTCGCGCTCACCGTCGTGATCGGGGTGCGACTGGTGGGTGTGCTGCTCGTGCAGGCCCTGCTCGTGATCCCCGCGGCTGCGGCGGCGCTGTGGACGACGCACTACCGAAGCCAACTCGCAGTGGCGACGGGGCTCGGCGCCGGATGCGGCGCCGCGGGGCTCGCCCTCGCCTATCAACTCGATCTGGCGGCGGGGGGGACGATCGTGCTGGTGGCCACGGCGGCGTTCGCGATCAGCGCCGTGGTCGGTCGCACGCGGAGCTAGCGCGAAGGTTCACGCTTCGATCGGACGCAGCAGGCCTTCCTGAGCGTACGAGGCCACGAGTTGGCCACCGGCTCCGAACACGTGCCCCACACCGAAGCATCGCGCGCCCGTCGCCACGGGACTCTCTTGCGAGAGCAGCAGCCAATCGTCGACGCGAAACGGGCGATGGAACCAGAGGGTGTGGCTCGTCACGGCCGTCGCGATGCGCCCGCTCCCCGCGTCGGCTTCCGATAGCCCCGCCTGGGGGCGCAGGGCGGTTCCGATCAGGGTGCTGATCGAGGCGTGCGCGAGCAGGGCCTGGTGCTTCGCCTGGTCGTCATCGATTCGCGGTGTGCACATCCAGAAGGCGTACTCGGCGGGGCCGGCTTCGGGGGAGCGAAGGCTCGTCCCTCCGACCGCGCGCGTCTCCCATGGAATCATGTCGAGCTCGACGGGCGTTGCGACTTCGGGCGTTCCGACATCCGGCATCGTCGCGGCGTGCTCGGGACCGCCCTCTTCGGCGTGAAGCGAGACCAACGCGCGATGGATGACGCGTTCCCCCTGCCGGCCCGTGACCGTGCGGGCTGCGAAGCTGCGGCCATCCTGTTCGCGACCCAGCTCGAATTCGATCTCGCGGTCGAGATCGCCCTCGCGTGGGAGCAGGGCATGGATCGACTTCACGTGCTTGCCGGGTGCGCTGTGCGTTGCGATCGCGATTGATTGCGCGATCAACTGCCCACCGAAGACGCGCCGGTAGTCCATCTTCAGGTTGGGCAGCCGATAGCGATCGTCGGCGTTATGCTCGAACTCGAGGCAGGCGAGAAGATCGTCGAACGCGACCAGCGGCATGGGCGGACGATAGTCGAACTGCGAGAGCCCAACTGAGAGAATCGAACCGCGAAGAGGAAACCCAAACTGGAAAGCCTGCTCTCTACCTCTTCGATCGACCTCGCCGTCTTGATTTCCCTCACCCTCGCGGGCTTTCTCACCTCGATCCTCTCGGCCATCGTCGGCATGGCGGGCGGCATCACGCTGCTCGCCGTGATGCTTCTCTTCTACGACCCCTTCGTCGCGATCCCGTTGCACGGGGTCGTACAGTTGGTCTCGAACAGTTCGCGCGCGGTGATCCAGCGCGCGCATCTGCGATGGGATCTCATCTGGCGTTACAGCCTGCTGCTCGTGCCTTTGGGCTTCGTGGGGGTCGAGATCACCCAGACGCTCCCGCCGTCGATCGCGCGCGGTCTGATCGGCGCGTTCGTCCTGCTCGCCACCTGGGCGCCGGGGCTCATGCTGCTCGGCGCCCATCCCGAGGAGATGGCCCCGAACCGCCGCTTCATCCTGCTCGGCGGAACCGTTGGGCTGCTCAATCCCACGATCGGCGCGACGGGACCGCTGATCGCGCCCTTCTTCCTGAACCTCGGGCTCACGCGCTTCGCGCTGATCGGCACCAAGGCCGCGTGTCAGGCCTTCGGGCACATCGCGAAAATCTTCGTCTTCGGAGTGGTGGGCTTCGCCTTCGTCGAACACCTCGCCCTGCTCATCGCCCTCAGCGCCAGCGTGATCGTCGGCACGATGGTGGGTTCGCGTATCCTGCACGGGGTGAATGAGCTGTGGTTCGTGCGGCTCTACAAGGGGGTGCTCACCCTGGTGGCGCTCCATCTGGTGATCGGTGAGTTGCTGCGCTGATGCGGCGATTCGCTATGGGAAGGAAACGATGAGTTCGGCCGAAAGACTTCGCGTGCAATTCATCCATGGCCTCGAGAGCAGTCCACAGAGCGCGAAGGCGATGGTGCTCGCCGAGCATTTCGACGCCCTCACCCCGGCGATGGACACGAACGACTTCGAGGCCTGCGTAGGGGTGCAACACGCGGAGATCGAGCGTTTCCACCCCGACGTGCTGGTGGGCTCGTCCTTCGGCGGTGCGGTCGCGGTGGCCCTGTTGCGACGTGGGCTGTGGCAGGGTCCGACCCTGCTCCTTGCACAGGCGGCGCGGCGCTACGATGCCGGCGCAGCCCTGCCCGAAGGCGTCACGGTTTGGCTCGTTCACGGAACGGGCGACACGCTGATCCCGACGAATGAGAGTCGCGAACTCGCGGAGACCGGAACGGAAGGTCGGGTGCGCTACATCGAGGTCGAAGACGATCACCCCCTGCGCAAACACGCAACCGACGGCTCCCTCGCGAACTGGGTTCGCGAAGTGCACGCCGCGGATCTCGCGGCCAATTCGTCCTAGCCTGAGGCGACGACTCGAAACTCCATCCACCGAACCACGAAAAGAGAAGACATCATGCCCTCATCCTCGAACGCCCTCCCCGCCCTCGCCCTCGCCGCCGTCCCCGGTCGCAAGGCGGCCACCCTCGATCTCGCGAAGGAGATCGAGCAGCGCGGTTTCTCGGGCATCTACTGCGCCAGCTTCGGCGACGGCATGGGGCTGTGTCACTCCCTCGCCCACGTGACCGAACGCATCCCCTTCGGTACGGCGATCGCGAACCTCTACAGCCGCAACCCCGCGGATTATGCGGTGCACGCGGCCACGATCCACGAGCTGTCGAACGGTCGCTTTCGTTTCGGGATCGGGGTGAGCCACGCGCCCATGAACAAGCGACTCGGGGTGACGACCGGCAAGCCGCTTTCCGACATGCGCGCGTTCGTCGAGGCGTTGCACGCGCAGAAGCGCATCGGCGACCTGCCGCCGATCGTCGTCGCGGGCCTGCGCAAGAAGATGGTGGCGCTGGCGGGAGAGATCGCCGAGGGCGTCGTCTTCGCCAACTGCTCGCGCCGCCACACGCCGACCTCCCTCGGAGCGCTCTCGAGCGATCAGCGTGAAGGCGACGACTTCTTCGTCGGCAACATGCTGCCCACGTGCATCAGCGACGACATCGACGCGGCTGCAGCGATCAATCGCCGAACGCTGACCATGTACGTGAACCTCCCGAATTACCGCAACTACTGGAAGGAGGCGGGCTACGTCGAAGAGATGGAAGCGATCGAAAAGGCCATCGAGGCGGGCGAACAGGATCGCCTCCACAGCCTGATGAGCGACGAGTGGCTTTCGGACTGCACCCTCTACGGGCCGGCCTCGCGCGTGCGCGAGGGCCTCGAGGCCTGGTTCGAGGCGGGCATGAAGACGCCGATCCTGGTGCCTTCGTCGGCTTCCGGCGGCCAGTTCAAGGCATTCGAAGAGCTGTTCGCTCTGTTCGACTAGAACGGAATCCGCACCGACGCATCGGCGGAGTGACTCATCACGTCGTCGCCGAAGTAGCCGTTGTAGTGGATGCCGACCGAAGCCCCTTGCTTCATGGGCTGGAAAGTGATTCCACCGCGCAGTTCGACGCCACCGTTCGAATCGCGCGCCTCGGAATCGAAGTCGCCGGTACCCGCGGGCGCCTCGGCGAACTCGGCCGCGATGTCGCGATCGACATCGCCGAAGCCCTGCCGCCAATGCGCTGACACCATCGGCGTCCACACCCCGTCGGCCCACTCGAGCCACTCTCCCACGTAGCGATACTTGAGGATCGCGGTGCTGATCGAAAGGCCGCCCGCGACGGAGAAGAGATCGGACTTTCGCGCGTCGATGTCGAGGGCCGCGACGTCGAGGCCCGTCTCGTCGAGCGCTTCTTCCTCGATGTGCGTGAAATCGGCGCGAACGCCCGGCTCGAACACGATGGGACCCAGGCGCGTTCGGTAGCCAGCTTCCGCCGCCACCGTCACCCGATCACTGTCGAACTTGCCCCGTACCGTGTCTCCGACGAAATCGATTCGACGATCCAGTTCGTGGAACCCGTGGCTGTAGGTGAGCGAACCGCGTGCTTGCAGCGCGCCGAAGACCGCCCCCGCCGCCACGCCGAGATCGACCGTGTTGAACTCCCCTTCGGCGTCGTTGTCGCTCTCGATTTCGACGTGACCGAATCCGATGTCAGCGCTCCACCAGACGCGATCACTCACGCGGTTGTCGACGCCCATGAGCACGCCACCGCCGAAGCTGTCGAAACCACGGTCGTCGCCCCCCGCGTGGCGCGAGAAGTCGCCGACGACCTGCGCCCAGGGCATGAAACCCCGCTCGCCGCAGGGGTTGGCTGAAACGATCTCCGGGCGCGGTGAGTACGTGAAGCGTTCGCAATTCAGTGGTCGTGAATGCAGCACCCGCTGCTGCGCGCGTCCCCAGGAGACCATGCTGCTCGTGTGGGCGTCGTAGGATTCGGCGCCGAGTTGGGCGAACGCGTCGCGCAGATCGGATTCGGAGAGCGCGTCGAGGCCGTTCACGAAATCGAAGAACGCCGTGGCACCGCCGGCCGCGTGCCCGGCTTCGAGTGCCTCGGCCACGTTCTGCTCGGAAGCGTTGCGCCCGAACTCGTCGAAGGAGTTTCGCGTGACGACCAATTGAAGCCGATCGTCGGTGGCGTTCAGCTGATGGGCGAAGCTGTACGTCACGCCGTCGCCTGGAATTTCGATCTCGGAGTCTTCGTAGAGACGATCGATGCCCAGGGTCGTGACGATGAGGTCGTAGGTGGCTTCGTCGATTCGGCCGTCGACCACGACCCTTGCCGTCGCGGCGGCCTCGATCGTCAAACCGCCCGTGATGTCGAGCTGACTGTTGTCGATGTCGTTGCCGAGTTCGAAGACGAGGGTACTCCCGGCTTCCTGGGTCGCCGTGTTGGTCGGCGTCACGTCATCGATATCGAACTGGACCGTGCCGTCGAGCTCGACGTCCCCGTTGCGAAAGATGACCGATTCGTCGAAGACCGCGACACCCGAAGTAGAGATCCGCCATACATCGGCCGGGTTGCCATCGTCGTCGGGGCCGACGATCAGGCGCTCGAAGGGATCCGCGGCGTGGTCGGTCTGAACTGTGAAGAGGTCGATCTCATTGTCGAAGCCGGATCCCGGGTTGTTGGGGTCCTCGGCGTCGAGTTGGAGCGAGTCGGTACCGGCATCCAGGGTGAGGATCGCCGGGATCGCGCCGGACGGCCGCAGCTGCAAGATGTCGTCGCCGGGGCCCAGATCGAGTTCTGCACCCATGACCGCCGTGCTGAAGATGATCGCCGTATCCTCGCCATCTCCCAGATCGACCTTCGCCGTCCACTCCGCGTCGTCGCCCGCCAGAAAGATGTCGTCGCCGGGACCGAGGTCGACTGCACCGCCGACGGTGGCATCGATGCCGATCACCAGGATGTCTTCTCCGTCGTTCAGGGTCACGGTCCCACTGATGCTCGCCTCGGTTCCCACGAAGACCTGATCCGCCTGATCCCCGCCCGCCACGGAGCCGGTGAGCAGCGTCTTCTGATTGAGCAGCAGCACGTTGGCGTCCGCCTCGGGATCCGGGCCCGCGTCTCCGAGGTCGACACTCCCGGTGAGCCGCGCCTGGGTGTCATCCGCGAGATCCGTGGGCCCGGTGAAGACGATCGTGTCGTTGCCGTCGCCCGCCATGAGCGTGCCACCCATCAGATCGAGATGGGATTCGAGCTCGAGCGTAAACCGGTCGTCGCCATCGCCGAGGTCGATGGCACCATCGATATCCGCGCCCTTCCCGAACGAGACCCTGTCGTTGCCGTCTCGGAGGTCGAGCTGCCCGCCCACACTGGCGTTTTCGCGCAGATTCACAGTGTCGGCGCCCGCTCCGCCCAGCACGTCGCCACCCACGGTCGAGTTGATTCCGATCGTGAGCGTGTTCACGTCGCCGTCGGCATCGACGCCTTGCCCGAGATCGATGCCCCCGGTGAGCGAGGCGCCACTCATGTCGGCGACATCCGTGTCGCCGAAGACGTCGACCGTGTCCGACCCCGCGCCGAGTTCGATCAGCGTCACCGTCACCGTCGCACCATCGAGGATCTCGACGTCGTCGCCGTCGTCGCCCAGGTGGACGGTGCCGCCGAGGGTCACACCATCGTCGGCCTCGAGTGAGTCCGTCCCCTCCCCGAGATCGATCTGGCCCGTGATCATCGCACCGACTTCCAACGTCACATTGTCGCTGCCGGCGCCGCCGATGAGATCCCCATCGAGGGTGCCGCCGTCGCCGACCGTGGTGTCGTTCGCGTTGCCGCTCGTGTCGGCGCCCTGGCCGAGATCGACGTTGCCGGTCCACGTACCGCCGTCGAGGATGTGGATGACGTCCGACCCTTCGCCGAGATCGACGTTGCCCGTCGCCGTAGCCGTGTTGCCCAACAGCCGAATGAAGTCGACGCCACCGTGCAGGTTGATGTCACCGATCGTGGTCGAGCCGTCTTCCAGGAACAGCCGGTCGAGCCCCGCGCCGCCTTCCACCGCGCCGTCTGCACCCCCGTTGATCGTGCCAGCGTCGTTCGTGAGAGAGTTGATCGCCGTGTCGTCGGTGCCCGTGAACTCCACGGCGAAGCCCGTATCGCTGGCGCCGTCGGTCCCGCCCGTGATGACACCGGTTGCGTTGTTGATGATCGTCGCGTTGTCCCCGACCGCGATCGCGCGGCTGTCGGCACCCGTGGCCGTGATATTCCCGTCGTTCGTCACGGTGGCGCCCTCGCCGAGCGAAACGACGGCACCGTCGGCGGTCCCGAGGGTGATGTCGCCGTTGTTCGTGACACTCGAGTCGTCGTTCAGGCGGATGGCCTCGGTATTGGCGCCGCCGTCGACGGTCGCGCCCGCATCGACTGTGAGGTCGAGATCGTCGTCGACGCCCGCGTCGAAACCGTCCGTATCGTCCGCCGGGGTCGAATCACAGGTGACTGTCATTCCGGTCTGCGCACAGTCGGCCAGGACTTCGCCGGACACTGCGAAGCTCGCGATCGCCATCAGGATGGCCAGCCGGGGGGATCTTCTGAACACGCTCTCTCCTGTTCTGCCTGTCTGGGGACCGGAGCCGGATTCCGCGGTTTGAAGTGCCGTTTGGTTGGAGCCGGGTGTCAGAAAAACCCAGTAGCCGCGCATCGGTAGCACACGGGAACGCTTGCCCGACGCTGTCTCCCCAAGGGGTCCGTTCACACGCGGCGGTGTTGCATTCCGGCTGCACGTCCCCGTCGATCGGGTGCCCAGGGGACGCCTGCTAGCCTGCGCTCCTTCCACCTCGATCTGCCGCGCGCCCGACCGGAGAATGACGATGGCCCACTCGATTCGTCCCGCGACCCGGGATGACATCCCCCTGCTCGCCGAGGTGGCGCTGATGGCGGGGCGGTCGCACGTCGACACGAGCGTCTTCGATCTCATGGTGGGCGCGAGTGGGGCCGACCCGCTCGCCGTGGCGCGCGCAATGCTCGCGACCGAGCAAGCCTCGTGGTGCCACTACTCCAACTTCCTCGTCGCGACCGTCGATGGCAAGTTTGCCGCAGCGCTCTCGGGCTACGCGTCGCACGACCCCGAACATCTGCCCCTCGGCAAATCTCTGGCGATCGGCATGCAGGCCGCCGGCCTGGACGAAGACGCCGTCGGTGAGGGCTTCCAGCGCGTCGCGATCTTCGACAAGGTGTCGACCGACGACGAAGACGGCGCATGGGTGATCGAGTGGGTGGCGTGTCTGCCCGCCTTCCGAAGGCGCGGGCTCGTGCGCGAACTGCTCGACGCGATCCTCGCGCGCGGCACCGAGCGCGGTCATACCCTCATGCAGATCTCGGTGCTGACCGGCAACGTATCGGCCCAGCGCGCCTACGAAGCGGCGGGCTTCGAAGTGAAGTACGAACTCAGTGACCCCGAATTCGAAGCTGCCCTCGGTTGCCCGGGGCTGACCCGCCTGCTGCGACACTGATCCGATCGCCAACCCTCAACGCGCTCACCTGGGGACGAACATGGAATTCAGGAGCGATCTCACGCCGAGAGACACGCGCTTCATCGAGGACCAGCACATGTTCTTCGTCGCGAGCGCGCCACTGGCCGAGGACGGTCACGTCAACCTCTCGCCGAAGGGCCTCGAGAGCTTCAAGATCCTCGGCGACAAGCGCGTGGCCTACATCGACCTCGGTGGAAGCGGCATCGAAACCCACGCACACCTGCGCGAGAACGGACGCATCTGCGTGATGTTCTGCGCCTTCAAGGGCGACCCCCTGATCCTGCGCCTGTTCGGCCGCGGGACGGCGCATCAATACGGGACGCCCGGCTTCGATGCGCTGCGCCAGCACTTCCCCGAAATCGCGATTCCGGTACGCGGCATCATCGAGGTCGAACTCGATCGGGTCCAACGATCGTGCGGTTGGGGCGTGCCACTGATGAGCTACCGCGGTCAGCGAAAGAAACTCGTGGAGCACAACGCCAAACGCACCCAGGAGGCCTTCATGGCGCGCCGTATCGCCACCAACCGCGAGAGCATCGACGGGCTTCCCGGCCTCGAAGCGGACATCGAAGCATGTGAGCCCGCGAAAGAGGTCGCATCTTGAAGGCCTGGCAGATCGTCCGTCACGGCGAGCCACATGACGTGCTCGAGTGCGTCGAGGTCGAAGCTCCCGAGCCGCTTGCGAACGAAGTCCGTATTCGCGTCGACGCCGTCTCGGTGGGCTTCCCCGACGTGCTGATGTGCCGGGGCAACTACGCCTTCAATCCTCCCCTCCCCTTCACCCCGGGACAGGAGGTCTGCGGAACCGTGGTGGCTGCCGGTGCGGAAGCAGCGACGCCGGTCGGCAGCCGGGTGATGGCCGTGACCTCATTCTTCCGCGGCCTCGGCGGGTTCGCCGAAGAGACCGTCGCCCTCGACGTCGCCACCCATCCCGCACCCGATGAAATGGAAGCTGCCGAGGCGGCGTGCATCGCGATCCCCTATCACACCGCGTGGATCGGACTGGTGACGCGCGGCGGCCTCGCTGCGGGTGAGAACCTCGTGGTCCTTGGCGCGGCCGGGGGAACCGGAACCGCCGCCATCCAGCTCGGGAAGTCTCTGGGCGCACGGGTGATCGCGGTCGTCGGCGGCGAGGAGAAGGCCAAGCGCTGTCTCGAACTCGGCGCCGACGTTACGATCGATCACCGACGCGAATCGATCGCCGACGCTATTCGCGAAGCCACGGGGGGCCGGGGGGCGGACGTGGTCTACGACCCGGTCGGCGGCGAGGCGTGCAAGGCCGCCCTCGACGCGATCGCCAGTGAGGGACGCGTGTTGATCATCGGCTATGCGAGCGGCGGCTATCACGATGCCCCCACCGCGCATCTGATCGGCCGCAACGCGTCGATGGTGGGGGTCTACGTCGGCGCCTACACCAAGCCCTTCATGAGCGAAGTCCACGACGAGGTGATCGCGCGCTGGCGTGCCGGCGAGATTCGCGGCGTGGTGAATCGGGTCCTGCCCTTCGATCGCGTGCCCGACGCCCTCGACTCCCTCGCAACGCGCGATGCGGTCGGCAAGATCGTGATCTCGAGCGAGGCCAACCCGTAGGGATGAGCCCCGAAGCATCTCCGGGGATCTCGCGCCGCAACGCCCGCCTCGCGATCGCGTATCGGGCGAGTTCGCGCGCCGTGCTCTTCGCACCCTACCTCTATCACTTCGTCACCCAGACGCGCGGGCTCTCGACCCTCGAGTTCGGGCTGCTCCAAAGTCTCTACTACTTCGTGGCGGTCTCCCTCGAAGTGCCATCGGGCGTGGTGGCCGATCGCTTCGGGCGCAAGCGCACCCTCGTACTCGGCGCCGTGCTCGCGATGGCGGGGAGCCTGCTGCGCATCGTGGCCTTCGACTTCTTCGTCTTCGCCTGCGCGGAGGTGCTCTTCGCAACGGCCCTCGCGCTGGTGTCTGGAGCCGACTCCGCGATCCTCTACGACTCCCTCGACGCCGACGGTCGCGCCAGCGAGTACGCCCACTACGAGGGTCTGGTCCAATCGTCGTGGCTCGCCGTGACCGCAGTGGGGATGACGCTGACCGATCTCTTCCTGGTCCGGGGCGACGACCCGACCCTGGCCTTCGCGGCCACCGCCGCGATGTCGGCGATCGCCGTGGTCTGCGGTCTGGCGATGAAGGAACCGCCGATGAAGGAACGCCTCGGCGTGCGCGAGATCACCGCGGGTGCCCTGCGCGACGTCGTGCGGATCCCCGGCATCCTGCGCCTGCTCGCCTACAGCGCAGGGGTCTTCGTCTTGTTGCGCGCTGCGATCATCCTCTTCTTCAACCCGACCCTCGCCGACAAGGGGGTGCCGGTCTCCTTCTACGGAACCGCGCTGGCGATCGTCAACGTGGCCGGCGCGGTGGTGGCCTGGCGCAGCGCGTGGCTGATGGATCGCATGGGCGAGCGCGCGTTCTTCTTCCTGATGCCCGCTGCGTTGGTGGTGATGTACGTGCTCATCGTTCCCGCCAGCGCACCCTTCGCGATCGCGCTCTTCTGCATCCAGGGCGCCGTGTTGGGCGCGTATCCCATCGCGGTGCGCACGCAGCTCAACCACCTGGTCCCGGGTGCCGAGCGGCGGGCCACGACCCTCAGTGTCGAATCGCTGGCCTGCCGCATGGCCTATGGCACGGCGGTGGTGGTCTGCGCCTGGACGATCGACGTGCTTCCCCTCTACACCGCCTTGCTCTCGGTCGTGGTGATCGGGGGGATCCCCTTCCTCGCGATGTTGTTCCTGCCTCGAGCCGCTAAGGTAGAGATGAGCAAAGGAGGATGAGATGTCGACCGAAAGCGAATCCCGCGAAGTCGATCCCTGGCGTTTCGCGGGCGCCTTCCTGAAGAACGTGCTCGGAGGCCAGATCCCCGACGCGCCCTTCGCCGGTGAGATTCCCTTCACCCCCGTGACCAAGCCGCTCTCGGAGTGCAAAGTGGCGCTCCTCACGACGGCCGGCGTCTCGATGAGGGACGACGAACCCTTCGACATGGAGTACGAGCGGCAGAACCCGACGCGCGGCGATTCGAGCTATCGCAAGCTGCGGGGCGTTGCTTCGGCGAACGACATCGAGGCCAATCACCTCCACATCGATACCGGATACATCGAGCGCGACCTCAACGTGGCGCTCCCGATCGCGCGTCTCGGCGAGCTGGTCGAAGAAGGCGTCGTCGGCAGCGCGGCGCAGACCCACTACTCGATCATGGGCTTCCAGGGCAACGATTCGAGCAAGCTCGAAAAGGAGAGCGCACCTGAGATCGCGAAATCACTGTTGAGCGAGGAGGTCGATCTATTCCTCCTCGCCCCCGTCTGACCCGACTGTTGCCGGTCCGTGGGACTGGTCGCGCGAGTCGTCGAGGCGGCGGGCATTCCAACCGTAACCCTGAACATGATCTGGCCGTATCAGCGACTCATCGGCATGCCGCGGGTCGCGGCAGTCGAACACCCCTTTGGTCGGCCCTACGGAGATGTCGGCGATGCGAAGACCCAGGGCGAGGTGCTGCGTGCCGCCCTCGACGTCTTCGCGAAAGCCGATGGCCCGGGCTACATCGAACACCTTCCCTTCACCTGGCACGAGGATCCCAAGGAAACGAAATGGCACCCCGCCGAGCCGTCTCCGATCATCGCGCTGATGAAGAGCCGTCGGAAGTAGAGCCGTCAGCGGAATTAGAACCGTCAGCGCAAGAAGAGCCGTCAGCGGAACTCGAGCCGGCAGCGAAAGGCGCGTCTTGAATTCGCGTACGTTCAAGGCGGTGTTCTCCCTCGTCTGGCTGTTGCTCGCGACCGTGGCCTTTCTCGCCTGGATACGCAGCGACATCCAGCTCGACGAGGTGCCCCAGCTCCTCGACGACTGGCTCTCGCGCTTCGGCCTGTGGCGGGCCGCAGCGATCTACATCGTGCTCTACACGATTCGCCCGCTGATCCTCTTTCCCGCCACCCTGCTCACCGTGGCATCGGGGCTGGTCTTCGGCCCATGGCTCGGGATCGTCTTCACGATCATCGGGGAGAACGCGAGCGCCAACTTCGCCTTCCTGATCGCCCGCTGGCTCGGCCGCAGCTGGGTCGACGAACTCGAAACCGGTCGCATCAAGAAGTGGGACGCCAAGATCCGCGACAACGCCTTCATGAGCGTGCTCTTGATGCGCCTGCTCTACATGCCCTTCGACGTCGTGAACTACGGCTGCGGTCTCACCTCGATGCGCCAGCGCGATTACTTCTGGGGCACGCTCATTGGCATCATGCCGGCGCTGGTCACCTTCGTGCTGCTCGGCGGCGCGGGGGCCGCGGGGGTCGAGAATCGGGCGTTGATCCTCGGCAGCGCGGTCTTCTTCTTCCTGCTGGGCCTCGTGGTCGCGCGTTTCCTGCGGCGCATGTCTCCCGAGGAAGAAGCGGAGGCCTGAGGGCGGTCAGCGCTCCGATCAGAAGTCGAGCTGGGGAATCCCGGGCTTGATCACCTCTTCATAGGCGTCGATGAACTCGTTTGGATCGGAGAGCATCGAGAAGACGAAGTGGCGCGAGCCCGCCCGGGCAAAGGTCTGGAGTTGTTCGAGGCAGTCTTCCGGCCGTCCCAACAGGCAGTACTTCCGGGCGGCTTCCTCGAAGGGGACGTTGTAGATCTGCTGCAGGGCCTTCGCCGCGCGCTTGTGGGCCTTGTCGTAGTCGTCGTCGAACACCGTGAAGAGGAAGGAGCTCGGTTCGAACTCGACGTCCTTGCGCCCCGCCTTCTCCGCGTGCCCGCGAATCGTCTTCATGTTCTCGGCGAATTGCTCGGACGAGCACATGTGGGAGATGTAGCCGTCTCCCAGCTGGCCAGCGCGCCGGAAGCTCGGCCCCTTGCGACCGCCCACGATGATCGGCGGCCCGCCGGCCTGCACCGGCTTCGGGTTGAGGGAAACCGGCCCGAAGTCGAAGTACTTGCCGTGGTACTCGACGCCGTCCTCGCTCCACAGTGCGCGCATGATCTCGATGCCTTCGTCGGTGCGACCACCGCGTTCTTCCACGGGTACGCCCGAAGCGATGAACTCGGGCGGAAACTCGCCGCCCACTCCCACGCCCAGCATCACGCGTCCCTTCGAGAGCACGTCGAGGGTCGAGATCACCTTGGCGCTGGTCGTCGGATTGCGCAGGGGAACGAGATAGACCCCCGTGCATACGCGCACGCGTTCGGTCACGGCGGCCACGTAGGCCAGCAGGGTGAGCGATTCCATGATCGGGATGTAGAAGGAGATGTGATCCCCCGCCCAAATCGAATCGAAGCCCGCGCCTTCGATCTTCTGCGCAAGCGCCTTGATGGAATCGGGATCCTGTCCCGCCATCACCATGCCGCAACGAATGTCGTCGGAGATCTTCAGGGGGTCGGACACGGGTGAACCTCGCTTTCGATCGTTGGCCCTGGCCGCTACGTACCGCTCGTTTCGCGGCCATTCGAAGGTACCCCCTATTGCTGCTATCCGTAGCGGCCTTTCGAAGAACGCGAGGAACTCCATGAAGGTCTATACGACGGCTCCCCTCGAAGACCCGCGCGACGCGCGCACCGCCTACACCCACCTCGAAGAGATCGGGTACGACGGTGCCTTCAGCTTCGAGGCGAAGCACGACCCCTTCCTTCCCCTCGTCCTCGCGGCCGAGAACACGACGAAGCTCCGCCTCGGAACGGCGATTGCAATCGCTTTCGCGCGCAACCCGATGAACCTCGCGAACCTCGCCTACGGCGTGCAGTCGATCAGCGGCGGCCGCTTCATGCTGGGGCTCGGTTCCCAGGTGCGACCCCACATCGAGAAGCGCTTCAGCATGGAATGGTCGAAGCCCGCGGCCCGCATGAGGGAGATCGTCCTCGCCATCCGCGCGATCTTCGATTGCTGGGAGGGCAAGGCGCCTCTCGACTTCCGCGGCGAGTTCTATACGCACACGATCATGATCCCGGCCTTCGATCCCGGGCCGAACCCCTTCGGCCCGCCGCCGATCGTGACGGGCGGCTTCGGTCCGCTGATGACCCAGGTGGCCGGCGAAGCCGCCGACGGCTTCATCGCCCATCCCTTCAACAGCCGCGAAGCCCTGCTCAAGAACACGATGCCCGCCCTCGAGGCGGGGCTAGTCAAGAGCGGGCGCTCGCGCGAAGACCTCGAGATCATCTGCGCGACCCTCACCGTCACCGCCGACTCTAACGACGAACAGGAGTTCGAACGCGTGAAGCTCGCCGCCCGCAAGCAGCTCGCCTTCTACGGCTCGACCCCCGCCTACAAGCCGACCCTCGACGTCCACGGCTGGGGCGAACTCCACCGCGATCTCAACCGCATGTCGAAGGAAGGCCAGTGGGACGAGATGACCGATCTCATCACCGACGACATCCTCGAGACGATCGCCGTTGTCGGCCCGCGCGAGGAGATCGCGCAGCAGATCCACGCGCGCCTCGACGGCATCGCGGACGGCGTGAGCCTCACCCACAACCGCGCCCCCGACCCCACCCAGTGGGCAGACATCGTCCCGCAGATCCAGGCGAAGTAGACGGTCGCCGCTTCGCGAATCAGAACTGGAAGGTCGTCTCGAGCCAGACCCGCCAGAGATCGACTTCGGCGAAGTCGTCGCTCTTGCTGTCGAAGTAGGCTCCCTTCGCCAGCACGCTCCAATTCGGCGTGATCGGTCGCTTCAGCTGCACGTCGTACTCGTCGCCACGGTGGATGTCGTCTTCGGCATCCCAGAAGCGGTGATAGACGAAGAGCATCTTCAGGTCGAATGGGAGCTTCGGCGCAACCTGGAAGTAGAGATCCTGCAGGCCGGCGGGTCCACCGTTGTTGAGATAGACGTCGGCCCAACCGTTGAACTTGTGTGCGGTAGCGAGGGGCGTGCCGAAGACCGCCATCCCATCGTCGCTGCCGAGGTATTCGAAGCCGGCCGCCACGCGTCCGTACTCCTCGAGCCTCACGCCCAGCACACCGTGGCCGTAGGCGGCTTCGTAATCCGTGGCGTTGTCGGCGTGATCCTTCTGATGGGCGTACGAAGCGAGGTAGTCGACCTCGATCGCGTCCCCGATCGCGACCTTGCCATGCGCACGTATACCGAAGGTGGCGCTCGACGCCGCGTCCTCTGCGGGTTCGGGTTGTGCGCGGGCTTCGAGGTCGAGCCAGTACGCGAAGGCCGAGAGCTTCACATAGGGGAGCCCGCCATAGGACACGCGAACGAGGTGCGAGTTCGAAGAGAAGTCGTCGAGGGCCGGGTTGTTGCCGCCCCCGCCGAAGATGCGATGGACATGGGCGAGCCAGCCGTAGCCGATACTCAAGTCATCCACGCCGGCGCTGGAAGTGAACCACACGCCGTCGTAGGTCTGTTCGTTCTGGCGCCATCCCACGTTACCGACGAAGCGCGCGTCGTCGAGGATCAGGCGTTGGCGCCCGCCCTTGAGCTTGCTGCCGAACCAATCGGGTCGCGCGATTTCGGCGAACGCCTGATTGACCTCGCTCGAAGGCGGATCCGCGACGACAGTCTGCATGTCGTCGTTGGGAAGATCGGTCGGATAGAAGTAGGTCGATTTGTCGAGGGTCGCGATGTTCTCGAAGTCGGCGTAGATCCGAACACCGTGCAGGGGCTTCGTCCCGTAGCCGAGGCGCGTGCGCAGGGTGTAGGCCTCCGAACGCTCGATGCCCGACGCGTCGGAGTTCGCGAGCTCGATGCGAGCGCGCATGTTCAGGGTCGGTTGGCCGCCCACCAATGCGTCCACGATGGCCTGCGCCGCTGAGAGGGGTTCGTCGCCCTCCGCCTGCGCGGCGCCGCCCCACGCGAGGACGGCGAATGTCACGAGCGCGGCCGTTGCGCGTCGCCCTGGGGCCCAGTGGTGATGGTGATCTGGTGTCATGACGCTTTTCTCTCCTTCAAGTGGATTCGAGCTGCAGGCCGCAAACCTGTCTGCGGCCGGACGAATCCAGTGAGCACTCCGTTGCGCCCTGGTTCGGTGTCGAGTCGCCCGCTGCGGACGGCCCGAGACAGCCCCTCTCGCGCCGGGTCAGCCGATCAGGCCGCGTCTTCGAACGCGCCCCGCGCCAACTCCTGGCCCTCGAGAAAAGCGATCAGCTGCTCGCGATGCCGGTAGTAGTCATCGGTTTCGAGCAGGGCTTCGCGGTCGCGCGGACGTTCGAAGGGCACATCGACGATGTCTCCCACGCGCGCGGCCGGTCCGTTGGTCATCATGGTGACGCGATCCGAGAGGTAGAGGGCCTCGTCGACGTCGTGGGTCACCATGAGCGTCGTGATCTTGTGACGCTCCCACACGTCGAGCAGCAGATCCTGCAGTTCGATGCGCGTCAGCGAATCGAGCATGCCGAAGGGTTCGTCGAGCAGGAGGACCTTCGGTGCCAGAGCGAAGGCGCGCGCGATGCCAACCCGTTGCTGCATGCCGCCCGACAGCTCCGCCGGTAGTTTCGACATCGCGTCGCCGAGCCCCACGAGTGAGAGATAGTGCTCGACGATGTCCCCGCGCTCCCGGTCGGTACCGTGGGCGTACACCTTCTTCACGCCCAACATCACGTTCTCGAAAGCCGACAGCCAGGGCAGCAGACACGGCGCCTGGAACACGACGCCGCGGTCGGGGCCCGGTCCGTCGATTTCCTTGCCCCCGGCCACGACCGAACCGTCGGTGATGTCGTTGAGGCCCGCTGCCATCGAGAGCACCGTCGACTTGCCACAGCCCGAGTGGCCGATCAGGGTCACGAACTCACCGCGCGAAAGCGCAAGGTCGAAGCCGTCGACGATCACGGCCGGCCCACTCGGCGTGTCGTAGGTCTTGTTCAGGCCGATGAATTCGAGATAGCGCCCCATCCTACATGTACCTCGCGCGCGGCTTGCGGAGATCGAGGGGTTCGAGGTCGGGGAGCTTCACCAATCCACCGCGCGTCGCGTTGGCTTCGCTTCCGGAGACGTGCAACAGGTACTTCGTGACCTCGTTGCGGATCTTCTTGAATTCGGGATCGTGATTGATCGCCGTGCGATCGCGCGGACGCGCGAGTGGAACGGGAAACGAGGGACCGAGGGTCGCTCGCGGCCCCGGCTTGAGGGGAATGATGCGATCGGCGAGCAGGATCGCCTCGTCGACGTCGTTGGTGATCAACACGACGGTCTTGCGATCGCGCTGCCAGATGCCCTCGATCTCGTCCTGGAGCGTCGCCCGCGTGAGCGCATCGAGGGCCGAGAGCGGCTCGTCGAGCAACAGGAGGCCGGGATCCGTGGCCAGGCCGCGCGCCACCGACACGCGCTGTCGCATGCCCCCCGAGAGTTCCGCCGGTCGCTTCAGCGCAGCCGCCGAGAGCCCCACCATGTCGATGTAGTGATCGGCAAGCGCGATCTGCTCGGCGCGTGACTTGTCGCGATGCAGCTTCTTGATGGCCAACATCACGTTGCCGCGAACCGTGAGCCAGGGAAGCAGGGAGTAGTTCTGGAACACGACCCCCCGCTCGGGGCCCGGCCCCTCGATCTTCCTGCCCGCGAGCCGCAGCTCGCCTTCGTCGGGATCGATCAAGCCTGCGATCAGCGAGATCAACGTCGTCTTGCCGCTGCCCGAGAAGCCGACGATTGCGACGAACTCCCCTTCGTCGATCGACAGATCGACGTCGTGCAGCACTTCGCTCCGCTTCGACGCCTCGCCATATCCCTTGCTGACACCTTCGAGTTCCAGGTAGGCCACGTGACACCTCAACTCGCCGTCGCGTCGAAGGCGACGAGGCGTTGCATGATCGTCATCAGGCGATCGAGGGCGAAGCCGATCAGGCCGATCGTGAAGACCGCCACCATGATCTGCGCCAGCGTCTGGCTGCTTCCGTTCTGGAACATGTCCCAGACGAATTTCCCGAGCCCCGGGTTCTGGGCGAGCATCTCGGCCGCGATCAGCACCATCCACCCGACACCGAGGGAAAGCCGCAGCCCGGTGAAGATGAGCGGCATGGCCGATGGGATCACGATCTTGAAGACCGTTTCGAAGGTGCCGAGCCGCAGCACCCTCGCCACGTTCAAGTGGTCCCGATCGACGCTCGAGACACCGAGCGCCGTGTTTACCAGCGCGGGCCAGAGCGAACATAGCGCCACCGTGATCGCCGAACTGATGAACGACTTCTCGAAGAAGGGATCCTGCGTGGTGTAGAGCGCGCTCACCAGGATCATCACGATCGGCAACCAGGCCAGCGGTGAGACGGGTTTGAAGATCTGGATCAGCGGGTTCATCGCCGCGTAGATGCGTGGGCTGAGCCCACAGAGGATGCCGAGGGGCACCGCGATCAACGCTGCGATGACGAAGCCCGCGAACACGGTCTTGAGGCTCGTCACGATCTGATCGAAGAAGGTGGGCTTGCCCGAGTAGCGGCGCTCCTTCCACGGCTTGCCCGCCTCTTCGTACTTCGTCTTGAGGGTCTCCATACGCGCGTAGAATTCGCTCTCCTTCACGCGCTCGGCACGGTGGTCTTCGACCAGGTTTCCCGCCTCTGCCCACACGGCGGTCGGGCCGGGAACCGAGCCGATGCTCGTCTTCACCGAACCTGCGAGCGCCCCCCAGGCCAGCAGGAAGATCCCGATTGCGATGATCGGGATCAGCATCTCGCGTCCCAGGATGTTGAGCTGCGTCTTCGGGTCTTCCCCCGCGACCAGACGCACCACCGGTACGAAGATCTCGAGCCCCGTGGCTTCGAGTCCGCGTATCAGGCGTACTTTCGTGTCCATTTCAGGATCCTCTTGGTTTCTCGTGCATGGAGATCAATTCGCCTTCGCGACCTTGCGGCTGCCCTGGTTTCCGATCTCGAATTTCGAGAGGTATTCGTTGGGCTTGCGGCCGTCGTAGACGACCTTGTCGATGAAGTCGCCGGTGGGCGGCTTGTAGCCGTCGGTCTCGGGCAGATCGCTCGCGGCGAGGTGACCCTCTTCGATCAACATCTGCGCCGCCTCGCGATAGATGTCCGGGCGATAGACCCTGCGCGCGACTTCGTCGTACCAGGCGTCGGGCTTCTCCTCGCCGATCTGGCCCCAGCGCCGCATCTGGGTCAGGAACCAGACCGCGTCCGAGTAGAAGGGATAGGTCGCGTGGTGCCGGAAGAAGACGTTGAAGTCGGGCATCTCGCGCTTGTCGCCACGCTCGAATTCGAAGGTGCCCGTCATGCTCGCCGCGATCACATCCTCGTCGGCGCCCACGTACTCCGGGCGCGCCAGGATCGCGACCGCCTTGCGTCGGTTGTCGAGAGAGGCGTCGAGCCATTTCCCGGCGCGAATCAGCGCCTTCACCATCGCGCGGGTGGTTTGGGGATGCTTCTCGACGAACTCCGAGGTGAGACCAAACACCTTCTCCGGGTTGTTCTTCCAGATCTCGTAGTTGGTGACGACCGGGACGCCGATGCCGCGCGCAACGGCTTGCTGATTCCACGGCTCGCCGACGGCATAGCCCTGGATCGTTCCCTGATCGAGAGTCGCGGGCATCTGCGGCGGCGGAGTCACCGAGATGAGGACGTCGGCGTTGGTGGTTCCCGTCGTGTCGTTCGCTGTGTAGTAGCCGGGCTCGATGCCCGCGGCGGCGAGCCAGTAGCGCAGCTCGTAGTTGTGGGTCGAAACCGGAAAGACCATGCCCATGCGGAGCGGGTCTCCGAGATCCTTCTGCTCGCGAACCACGGGCACGAGCCCCTTCGCGGTGATGGGATGTGGAGGACGCTCCGCCTGCAGGGAAGCATCGTGGAGCTTCATCTGCGCCCAGATGTCGTTGGACACCGTGATGCCGTTGCCATTCAAGTCCATGCTGAAGGGTGTGACGATGTGGGCTTCGGTGCCGATGCCGATCGTCGCCCCGATCGGCTGACCCGAGAGCATGTGGGCGCCGTCGAGCTCGCCGTCGATCACGCGATCGAGCAGGATCTTCCAGTTCGCCTGCGCTTCGAGGGTGACGAAGAGCCCCTCTTCTTCGAAGAAGCCGAGCTCCTTGGCGATGACCAGGGGAGCGCAGTCGGTGAGCTTGATGAAGCCGAACTTCAACTCGTCCTTCTCGACGTCGAGGAGTCCGGCCTGCGCGCTCGTGGTCGTGATGAGCAGGAGGGTGATCAGTAGCAGGCCAAGGGTCTTGCGGTTGCGCCGGAACATGGGGTCCTCTTGTTGGAATGGGTTTCTTTCTATTTGTCGAAAAACGAAAAGCGCCCAGGCACGCAGATTCGTGCCTGGGCGCCTTTGCCCTTGTCTCGCGTTCCGCCTTTGGAATCGCATCCGATCGCCACACGATCGGGTCGTTCTCTAGCTATCCAAGTTTCGTGCCAAGTCCACCGGGGTTGTTGGCGAGTGTACGAACGCCGCAGGCATCTGAACCTACGACTTCGTCGCAAAGCTGCACGCTTTCTCGGCGGGTGCGCTCGTGAATCGAGCAACTGTGCAGCGATGAACCCGAGGGGCGGCGGGCTTCACGTCAGCAGATCCGCCATGTCAACGATTCGTTGCGCCACCTCGTGAAGCTTGAGGTTCCGACTCATCGCCATCTTTCGCATCAGCGAGAACGCTTCGTTCTCGGAGATTCCCCGCTTCTCCATCAAGAGGCCCTTCGCACGTTCGATCTGCTTGCGCTCGGCCAGGGTGCTCTTCACCTGCCGCAACTCTTCTTCGAGGGCCTGGTGTTTGCGGAAACGCTCGATCGCGACTTCCAGTACGGGACGCACCCTTTCGGCCGCCGACCCCTTGACGACGTAGGCCGCCACGCCGGCGTGAACCGCGTGACGGATCGAGTCGCGATCCGACTCGTCGACGAACATCACGATCGGCCGCTGCTCGTCGCCGAGCCTTCGCATGCCATCGAAGGCGTCGTGATCGGGACTCTCGAGATCGACGATGATGACGTCGGGCGCGCATTCGTTCACTGCGCGTTCGAGATCCCCGGTCGGCGCGGTGTGCTGAACCACGCGACATCCGGCCGCTTCCAACCCGGTCGTCAACTCACTCGATTGCGCTGGCCGACCATCGACCAGCATCACTTTCAACGTTTCTTCCAGCTCCAACGAATCACCCCCACGCGAGCGCACGTATCCGCTCGGGGGCAAAGCAAACTTCGTTCCAACGTGTGAAGTACGCGAAGACGACCCGAGACCCGGCTCTGCCACCAACGGAGGCGAAGCTAACCCGGCACTGCCTTTTCGATGTGCACTGCACAATGCTTGTACGAAGGCTGGCGCGAGTGGGGGTCGAATGCGGGATGGGTGAGCCGATTGACCGCCGGATCGTGCATGGCGATGAACACCTGGCCGGGCGCGACCGTAGGACGCACGGCCAGTGTCGCGTGCATCTCGCCGCGTCGCGACGCGACACGCACCCGGTCGCCGTCGCAGAGCGAAAGCACATCGGCGTCGATGCGTGACATCTCGACACGCGTGTGTGACGGAGACAGCACACGCAACACCTCGGACTTGCCCGTTCGCGTCTGGGTATGCCACTGGCTCGATGAACCCCGGCCCGTCAAGAGGATGAAGGGAAACGATTCGTCGGGGAGCTCCGGCGGCGCTTGTGGCGATTCGAAGACGATTCGCGCATGGCCATCGTCACGATGGAAACGACCGTCTTCGAACAACCTCCTCCCGGCTTCGGGCTCCGGCTCGCCCTCGCGAAAGGGCCATTGCACGCCGCCCAGGCGATCGAGCATCTCGTAGCCCTCGATCCCGCCGAAGTCGCAGGGCGTTCCCCTGGAAAGCGCACGCATCATCGGAAACACCTCTTCGGGCGACTTCCAGCGATCGAACGACGCACCGCATCCCCAGCCCTCGGCGATCAGTCGAAAGATGTTGAAGTCCGAGAGCGCCTGCCCGGGCGCGCGGCGCACCTTCTTGACCAGGCCAATGCGTCGCTCGGAATTGATGAACGTGCCGTCCTTCTCCCCCCAACCCGCCGCGGGAAGCACCAGGTCGGCGAACGCCGCGGTTTCGGTCGAGGCGTACATGTCCTGCACGACGAGGAAGTCGAGCTTCGCGAGCGCTTCTCGAAAGCCGCGCTGGTGGATCCACGAATGCGCACCATTGGTGGCGATGATCCAGAGCCCGCGGATCCTCCCCTCGTGAATGCCCTCGACGATCTCGTCGTAGCTGCGCCCCATCCGGGTGTTGATCGACTCTTCCGGGAGCCCCAGCACCTCAGCCACCTCTCGGCGATGGTCCGCGTCTTCGAAGGATCTTCCGCAGAAGAGGCTCGTGGTGTTGCTGAACATCCGCGAACCCATCGCGTTGCACTGGCCCGTGATCGAGTTGGCCCCGGTGCCCGGACGACCGATGTTGCCCGTGATCAGCGCCAGATCGATGATCGATTGCGCTACGCGCACGGCCTGGTGCCCCTGATTCACGCCCATCGTCCACCAGAACGAAACGCGCTCACCGCTGGCGATCAACTCGGCGATTTCGCGGATCGACTCGGCGCTCGTTCCGACTTCGGCCGCGACGGCTTCGGGGGAGAAGCCCGCGACATGTTCGCGAAACGCCGCGAAACCCTCCGTATGGGCTTCGATGAACTCTTCGTCGATCGAGCCCTCTTCGATCAGCACGTGCGCAATGGCGTAGAAGAACTCGAGGTCGGCCTTCGGACGGATCGCTGCGTGGTGGGTCGCCGCCATGGCGGTTTCGGTACGACGCGGATCGACCACCACGATCTTCGGGTCGTGGGGATTGCGGCAGATGCGCTCCCACAGGATCGGGTGGGCGATGCAGAGGTTCGAGCCGACCAGGACGATCACGTCCGACTCTTCGAAATCGTCGTAGCTATAGGGCGGCGCATCGAAGCCGAACGACTCCTTGTAGGCCGTCACCGCCGTCGCCATGCACTGCCGCGTGTTGCCATCGCCGTGCCCGAAGCCCAGGCCGAAGCGGGCGAGCGCGCCGAGGAAGAACATCTCCTCGGTCACGATCTGCCCGGTGCTCAAGAAGGCACACGACTCCGGACCGTGCTCTTCGATCAACTCCTTGAAGCGAGACGAGAACTCGCGCAGTGCGCGCGGCCATGACGCCGAGGAGAGCCGACCCATCGCGTCCCGCATGAGAGGGGTGGTCGCACGGTCTTCGGCATCGAGGACCGACAACGCTTCCCAGCCCTTGGGGCAAGCCATCCCGAGGTTCACCGGGTAGTCGGCCGAAGGCGACAGGTTGGTCAGCTCACCCGCCTTCTCGTGGACCACCAGCCCGCAGCCCGTCGCGCAGTATCCGCACACCAGTCGCGTTGCGCGATCGGGGGCGGTCGCGGTGGGCACCTGGCCCAATCCGAATCGACTCGGCTCGCGCAGCAGTTCACGGGTCAGCGGGCCGTCTTCGGCGTATAGGAGACGCCTCACCCATTCGGACATGGACCTCGAGTTCGCCGCTTGCTCAGACACCCGGCATCCCCCTCGAAGCTTCGGTGACGAAGAAGAGATTGCGCTCGGTGATCGTGGCCACCAGACTGCTCGCGAACGCGCCCGCGACGACGAGCATCAAGATCGGCGAGCTCGCGGCGGTCGTCTGCGCGAGCCCGATCGCGAGGGCGAGCCCCGCAACGCCGAGCGCCGCCGCAATCGTGCGCAATCGAACGCGCTCGCCGAGTCGCTCGCTCTCGATCCGCGCGGCGCGCTTTCGCGCCGCGTTCGGAGCACGCAAGTCGCGCGCGCGGTGGCGTGCTTCCGCGACCACGACTGCGATCGTCGCGATGGCGCCGAACCCGAAGAAGCCGAGCGACACTGGAAGCGGACTTCCGGCGAGCAGGGAGAGCGCGCAGGCCCCGAGGCTTCCCGTCACCACCGCCGCTCCCGCGAACCGCAGCGCCGTTCGCCGGATCGTCCACGACGGCCTTCCCGTGACTCCGTAGATCATGATCGACGTCACCACGCCGACCCATCCCGCCAACGCCGTCGACACCCCGAGCGCTGGAACCAGGGGCAGAAGCGTTGTGGCCAGATCAGGGAAGACCGCCGGGACGAACACGGTGGCTGCGACGTAGCCGGCGAGCAGGGAGAAGTACGCGCCGAGGGCAACGATCTCGCGGCTCATCCACGAAGTGCGAAGACCGAGCAGCGCACGAAAGGCGTACTGGGGACGGCCGAGGTGGGCGAAGGCCGCGCCCTGCCCCACCAGCGCGAACGACAAGGCCGCGATCGAACCGGTCGTGAGTGGCACGCCTTCGAACCCGAGCGCCGTCATTGCGATCAACGCAGAGAAGAGTCCGACGGAGAGCTGCGTGCACACGAGCAGGATCGCTAGGGGCCAGTGCGCATCGCCGGGTTCGATCGCATCGAGATCGGCGGGGCGCCACCAGGGCCGTTCGGCCGAGCGTCGATCCCCGACATACCGGGTCGTCGGCCCCGTGGTCGAAGCACTCGCCAGGGTCTCGGGTGCCGTCGGAAGCATGGCGCCAGCCGCCTCGCCCCCCGCGACGGGAACGACCTCGATCGAGATCGCGCCGTTCGGACATCCCTGCACACAAGCCGGCGCCTCCCCCTGCTCGAGGCGTCCCGTGCACATATCGCACTTGCGCACGATGCCGAGCCGCTCGTTGTATTGGGGCACGTCGTAGGGACAGGTGAGCGTGCAGTACTTGCAGCCGATGCACTGATCATCGAGGTGACGGACGATGCCCGTCGTCTCGTCCTTTTCATAGGCGCGAACCGGGCAGCCCTTCATGCAGCCCGGATCGGCGCAGTGATGACACGCCCCGGTCACGGTCTGCTGGGCGCCGTCCGCGGCGTCCCCCGCAACCAGGAGCCCGACCTTGCGCCAGGTCTCCCCTTCGTCGAGACCGTTCAAGCTGTGGCAGGCGGTGACGCAGGCCTTGCAGCCCGTGCACGCATCGAGGTCGACGCGAAACGCGTACTGCTCCCCGGCACCGGGTCGCGCGGCTGGAATCAACTCCTCGTACCAGGGTTCGAGGGCCGGGCGAGCGCTCGTGTTCTGGCTCAAGGCAAAGCGCTCGACCGCACTGAGTTGCGCCTGCTCGGCCAGCACTTCGTCGACGAGCAGGCGCAGTGAGCCTTCGGGGGCCGAGGTACTCATGCGCAGCCTCCGCTGCACGCGGGCACGTCGAGCAGCGCGGAAGCGCGAGGAAGCTTCACCCACACTTCGTTCCCGCGGATCTCGACGGGAAAGGTCCGGATGCCGAATGCGGGATCGGAGAGCCCCTTGCCGGTGCGAAGCGAGAAGGTCTTCTTGTGCATCGGGCAGGCGACCTTTGGCTCGTCGGCCTCGCTGCCCAGGAGCCCCCGGGCAAGCACCATGTCGCGGCGGTGGGGGCACATGTTCTGACTGGCGAACCACTCGTCGCGTCGCGCGAAGTGGAAGAGCGCGATCTGGAAGCCCGCGTAGTCGACCGCGCGTCCGCCGTCCGGGGGCACGTCGTTCGTGAGGGCGACTCGCACCCAACGGCCCTCCTCCTCGGCGGGGGTGTCGGTGCGTGTCGCAGCGGCCACTTCCTCTTCCCAATCGGCGGGACGCTTCTGGCCGCGTTCCTCGACGAAGCGCAAATCCCGATCGGGCAGTCGGCTCTCGACGAAGTGGCGGAACTCTTCGCGGCGCACGGGGTTCTCGACGACCTCTCGCCACTCGCAGCGGTAACCATCGACCAGCTGCTGCATCTCGGCCTCGAGGGTCTCGCAGAGATCGAGGGCATCGTCGATCAGGATGCGCCGCAGTTCGTCGAGCCCGCCTTCGAGTTCTTCCAGCCAGCGCGCTGTCCGCTGCAGGGGCTTCGCCGTGCGGATGTAGAACATCAGGTAGCGATCGATCAGCCGGATCAGCTCATCGTCGTCGAGATCGGTGGCAAAGAGGTCTGCGTGGCGCGGGTTCGCGCCGCCGTTACCACCCAGGTAGAGGTTCCAACCCTTGTCGGTGGCAATCACACCGAAGTCCTTGTTCTGGGCTTCGGCGCATTCGCGGATGCAACCCGACACCGCGCTCTTGAGCTTGTGGGGTGCGCGCAGGCCGCGGTATCGCTCCTCGATGCGGATCGCCATGCCGGTCGAGTCCTGCACGCCGTAGCGACACCAGGTGGAGCCGACGCAGCTCTTCACCGTGCGCATGGCCTTGCCATAGGCGTGACCACTCTCGAAGCCGGCCTCGACGAGCTCGCGCCAGATCGCAGGCAGTTGCTCCACGCGCGCGCCGAGCAGGTCGACGCGCTGGCCGCCGGTGATCTTGCAGTAGAGGTCGTACTTCTTCGCCACCTCACCGAGCACGATCAACTTCTCAGGGGTGATTTCGCCGCCAGGGACACGTGGCACGACCGAGTAGGTGCCCCCGCGCTGGATGTTCGCGAGGAAGCGGTCGTTGGTGTCCTGGATCGCCGAGTGCTCGAGGATCGGTTCGTTCCAGGTCGCGGCCAGGATGCTCGCCACCACGGGGCGGCAGACTTCGCAGCCATCGCCGGTGCCGTGCCCATCGAGCAGCGCATCGAAGCTCCGGATCTTCTCCACCTTGACGATCCAGAAGAGCTCGGCGCGGGTCTGTTCGAAGTGCTCACACAGCCCCGACGAGGCGGAGGCACCGGTGCGCTCGAGTTCTTCGCCGAGGATCTTCTGCAGCGCGGGCACGCAGCCCCCGCAGCCGGTACCGGCCCGGGTGCACTTCTTGATGCCGTCGAGGGAGACGATCTCCTGTTCGGCGATCGCGTTGCGCACGGCGCCGGCGGTGACGTCGTTGCACGAGCAGACCTGTGCTGCGTCGTCGAAGGAATCGGCGGTACCCGCATCGCTCGCGAGGTGGGCAAAGAGCCAGCTCTCGAGACGCGGCGGCAGCGGAAGCGCTCGGCGCGTGGCGTCGAGCAACGTGCCGTACGCGTCCGCATCGCCGATCAGCATGCCTCCCAGCAGACAGTCGCGATCGCGGTCGACGATCAGCTTCTGATACACCCCGCGCAGCGAATCCTCGAAGACGATCTCCTGCGCAGCGGGGTCGTCTCCCCGATCGGCGAAGGGGTCTCCAAAGGAAGCCACCTCGACGCCGAGAAGCTTCAACTTCGTCGATAGATCCGCCCCGCTGAAACTGCGCTCTTCGCCCACGAACCGACGCGCCAACGTCTCGGCCATGTCGTAACCCGGCGCCACCAACCCGTAGATCGATCCCTCGTGGAGAGCGCACTCGCCGATCGCGAAGATGTGGGGATCGGAGGTCGCGAGCTCATCATCGACGCAGATCCCGCCGCGCTCGCCGACCGAGAGTTCCGCTGCGCGGGCGAGTTCGTCGCGTGGCCGGATGCCCGCCGAGATCACCACCATGTCGACCTCGAGATCCGCAGCCCCCTCGAACTCGAGTGCCTCCACGGCTTCGTCGCCGCGAATGCAACGAGTGCTCCGATCGAGCCATACCGACACGCCGAGATCTTCGATCGCGTCGCGCAGCAGTTCGCCGCCGCGTGCGTCGACCTGCCTCGGCATCAGGCGTTCGGCGAATTCGACGACATGGGTTTCGAGCCCCATCTCGCGAAGGGCTCGGGCCGCTTCGAGGCCGAGCAGGCCGCCGCCGATCACCGCCGCGCGTTTCGATTTCGTGCCCCAATCCCGAATCGCTTCGAGATCGTCGATCGTGCGGTAGACGAAGACACCCGGCAGATCGGTACCCGGAATGGGCGGAACGAAAGGCGCCGAACCGGTGGCCAGTACGAGCTTGTCGTAGGCGAAGGCCTCACAGCTCTGCAGGCGGATTGCGCGGTGGCGCGCTTCGATCGCCGCGACCTCGGCACCCAGCCTGAGATCGACATCGTTGGCTTCGAACCAGTCGGCCGTCACCAATGCGAGATCGTCAGCCGATTGGCCGGCGAAGAAATCCGAGAGGTGAACGCGATCGTAGGCCGGGCGCGGCTCTTCGCTCAGCACCGTGATCGAGAAACGACCCTCCGTATCGAGTTCGCGCAATCGTTCACAGAAGCGCTGCCCGACCATGCCGTTGCCGACGACGACGACCTTCTCTCTATGTCGGTCCGCTCCAACGCCCGCTTCGCCAACCTGCTTCCGCTCGCTCGACACCACTTCGGTTCACCCAAACGCAAAACGCCTCCTCCGCGCACCGCCCCCGGTTCGCGAAGGAGGCGCCGTTACCCCCTTTTCCGCCACGAGTCTTTTCAACTTCCGTGCCATTCACGAACGAGCCGGAACGAGCATCGTTGGGTCGATCACTGCGCGTAGCGCGCCGACGTCGAACACTTCGTGCCATCTGATTGCTCAAGCCTTGAGCAACCGTGCACGTCACAGGGGCGTTCGAGTCTGCCGGGTCAGTCGGACTCGTCGGGCTCGCGCGGCGGGGTCACGTCCTTCATCGGAGGGCGGCCGAGGCCGGGGCCGAAGGGCGGAGGTTGGTTGGTGAACTCCATGCCGCTCTGGTGGTAGTGCACGTGGACCCGGTTCTCGGCGACCGCCCGCTCGAAGCGGCGGACGATCTCCTTCTTCACCAGGGCCCGGAAGCCCGGGACCAGGCAGAGGAAGCCGAAGGCGTCGGTGAGGACGCCCGGGGTCACGAGGAGGGCCGAGGCGACCAGGATCATGATGCCGTCGACCAGGGAATCGGCGGGCATGTCGCCCGCCGCCACCCGCTGCTGCACCTCGGAGAGCACCCGCAGACCCTGCTGGCGGGCCAGAGCGGCCCCCACGATGCCCGTCACGATGATCAGGGCGATCGTCTCGAGGCTGCCGATCCGGCGCCCGAGCTCGATCAGGAGCCAGAGTTCCAGCGCCGGTAGACCCACGAATAGAAGCAGCAGGGTGCCCATCTCGTGAGAATCGCATAGATCGGGCCCTGCGTACCGGTCCTCGGCGTCGAGGTGCGCTATCCGATGGGCCCGCCGCAAGAGGCCCCGCGCCTCGGCCGCTGCCACCTCTTCCCCCCGGTCGCAGCCGTCTCGCCGGCGACCCTTTCCCCAGCGTTTTCCATCGGAGCCAAGTCGAGACATGAAGGGCCTGAAGCCGGGTCAGCCGATCCTGACCGTCACCAATCTGAAGCGGAAGTTCGGCGACCGCGCGATCTTGAAGGACGTCTCCTTCAGCCTGCAGCCGGGCGACCGCGTCGGCGTGCTGGGCGTGAACGGCGCAGGCAAGTCGTCATTGATGCGCATCGTCGCGGGACACGACCCCGAGTTCGAGGGGGTGTGCACCACCGCGAAGGGCGCGACGGTTGGCTACGTTCCCCAGGAGCCGCAGCTCGACTTCGAAAAGACTGTGCGCGAGAACGTCGACCAGGCCGTCGCCGACACCCGCGCCTACATGGCGCGCTACGAGGAGATCCTCAAGCTCTGGGAAGATCCGGAAGTCCTCGAGAGCGAAGAGAAGACCAACGCCCTGCTCGAAGAACAGGGCGAGGTGCAGAGCATCCTCGAGCATCGCGATGCGATGGACCCCAGCAAGCTCGACGCCAAGATCGAGATGGCGATGGCGGCCCTGCGCCTGCCACCGGGCGACAAGATCTGCTCCCAGCTCTCGGGAGGTGAGAAGCGGCGCGTCTCCCTCTGCAAGGAGCTGCTCGCCGAACCGGATCTGTTGATCCTCGACGAGCCCACCAACCACCTCGACGCCGACACCATCACCTGGCTCGAGAACTACCTCGCGAACTACACGGGCACCTACATGCTGGTGACCCACGATCGCTACTTCC
>JANQEL010000289.1 GCA_028278345.1 Myxococcota bacterium | reverse complement strand
GTCGATGCTCGTGTAGCCACTCTTGTTGGCCATCTGCGAGTTCCAACCCTGGGAACACATGCCGCCGACGTGGAGGATGTAGCGGCCGTTCGAGTTGGGCGTGCAGCCGGTCACGCCCTGGCATACGGGCGCGTAGTCGGCGCAGCAATCGCCGTAGGTCGCGCAGGCCGAATCGCAGTAGCAACTGTTGCCGTTGTTGCCGCCGCCGTAGCCTCCACAGGAGTTCACGCAGGTACCCGCGTCGTCACCGCCCACGCCCGCTTGCGCGGGCAACGCCACCAGGGCCAGAGCCGCCACCAACAACCCGGCACCGAGAATCACACGCATCGCTTTCCCCCTTTCGATCCATGAGTCGACGAACGAATCGACGAATGAACACCCCGCACGACACGAAGCCGCGCACTCGACGAGGCTACGCGGGCGCCGCGAAGACAGTCAAGAAAATTCAACTGCATACACGCGCAGTTGTCGGTTTTCTTGCGACTCGGGGTCACGACTCGAAGTCAGCTTCGCGCGGGTGACATCGAAGCGATCTCGATTTCGGGAGATCTACCGATTGCGCTCGCCGCGATCGCAATGACGCGCCGCGACACCTGCGTGAACGGCATCGACCGGGAGACTTCCACAGAGCTGAAGCTCCGAAGCACGACGCCCGGCATCATCGAGGCGCCGGCCCGTCAACTCGAGTTCGTTCGACGCATCGCTTCGAGGTGTGCCCTTGCGCACGAGCCCGAAAGCCGGGTGATAGAAGCCGTACTCGAGAGCGTCACCACCCTGCGGGCGCCCACCATTGGAATCGCGCTCTGCTTCGGTGAAACGAAACGCACCCCGATCGTCTGCGACTGACCACCGAAGCGCATTGGCAGTCGGCGGCTCGCCGACACGCCCCTTCTTCCAATACACCTGGAATACATCGGCGCGAGAAACGGGCGCGCCGTTGCCGTCTTCTACGACACGCCCCGTGCGCGCTTCCAACATGCGTCCGCCACTCCCCTGTGCGCAGGCCACGGTGAAGGCTGTGACCAACAGGATGCCAAGACGAATCCTCGATTGAGTTCCGGTCCGTTGCGTACCACGAATCATACTCGCGAAAGGTAGCGCGACTGGATTCAAATCCAGTTCAGACGGCACCTCCACCCGACGCCAACCAATTTGAACCAATGTCGACCAAGGCCTTGACACCTTTGCGTGAGCAAATCGCGAGCGGCTGACTGATGCGCGCGGAAGCGGCCGTCAGACGCGACCGATTCGCGCGAATCCGACTCTCGAAGTCATCTTGCTTCGAAGCGCAATGGATTCGAGAAGTCGCGACACACGCGAAACAACGAAGCCGAAATACCCACCGCTACATTGCCTTCGTTCGTCATCCAACGGTCCCGGTTGAGGTATGAACGATGAGTTGTCTCGAGGATCTTTCGAACGATTTTCTCTTGATCGAAACGCGCGAGCTCGTCGAGCGTGAGCGCGGGTTCGAAGTCGAGTTGTTGGAACATCTAGGCGAAGTGGATTCGCGACGGCTGTACCTCGGCCAGGCGTGTTCGTCGATGTTCGACTACTGCGTGAAGGTGCTGGGCTTTGCTGAGGGGGTCGCGTACAAGCGCATCGCGGAGCGCAAGCCCAGAGAAGATGTGGGGGCGAATAACGTCCGCAGGCTTCCCATCGAAACGTCAGGCGAGGGTCGTCAGGAAGCTGCGAAGGCATCCCTGCCCGCAAAGGAGGCGAGGCCTGCCAACCGTGAGGCAGCACCGCGGCCCGAGCCCCTCGGACGATCTCGCTACGCGGTCCGCTTCGTGGCCGAAGCGGAGGTCCATGCGCAGTTGGAAGAACTCCGTAGTCTGCTTCGGCACACGATCCCCGACGGAGACGTAGGGAAGATCCTCGCGAAGGCGATCGACGAGCTGCTCGAGCGGGTCAAGAAGCAGAAGACTGCAAACTGCAAGGCGCCGCGCAGGCGACCTGGGTCATCGGCGAAAAAGCCTTCGCGCCATATCCCGGCCGAGGTTCGGCGCACGGTGTGGCAGCGCGACGGCGGACGGTGCACCTACAGATCGGCGGAGGGGCACCGCTGCGGCCAGGCAGATCGCATCGAGTTCCATCACCGCGTGCCATGGGCGCGGTGTCGCGAGCATGAAGTGGACAACATCGCGCTGCGATGCCGAGCCCACAACCAGTACGAAGCGGTTCTGGATTTCGGAGCGGAGAAGATGAACCGGTGGCAACGGAGGGCGCTGTAGAGGGCAGGCGCTCCACAACTGGATTCGAATCCAGTTGCGACAGCCGGTGAACCCGGGTCCACCGAGGCCGACGCCAATCCAACCAGCGTTCGACTCACCATCCCCCAACCCAGCCGCTAAGTTCCCCAACCCCCGGTCCTCCCGGACCTCATCATGCAAGTCAGAGATCTGCTCTCCACCCATCACTCGATGTCCATCGACTCCACCGAACTCCACGACGCTCTCAGCCGATTCGGCCATACGAGCTTTCGCCCCGGACAACGCGAAGCCCTCGAGACCGTCTTCGACGACGGGCGATTGCTGCTCGTTGCACCGACCGGTGGCGGCAAGAGCCTCACGTATCAGCTGCCCGCACTGCTGCTGCCCGGCACGACCCTCGTCATCTCCCCGTTGATCTCGTTGATGCACGATCAGGTGGAAGCCCTCGATGCGATCGGCGTACCCGCCACCTATCTGGCCTCGACCCTCGATGGCGATGAAATGGCGCGACGCATCGAAGGTCTGCGGCGCGGCGATTACCGCATTGCCTACGTGGCGCCCGAGCGGCTGAACACGCCGGCGTTTCGCGCTCTGCTCTCCTCGCTCGAGTGTCCGCTCGTCGCGATCGATGAAGCGCACTGCATCAGTGAGTGGGGGCATGACTTCCGGCCCGACTACATGCAGATCGGCAGCGTGCTCAAGGAACTGCCGAAGGCGCGCGTGCTCGCGTGCACGGCGACCGCCACCCCGATCGTGCGCGACGAGATCCTCGAGCGTCTCGGTCTGCCCGTCGACACGCGACAGATCGTTCGCGGTTTCGCACGACCCAACCTTGCGCTGCGCGTGCGCGAGAGTGGCGGCAAGAAGGATCGCGACGCCCGGGTGGACGCGACACTTCGCGAGGCCCTCGGTCGCCCGGGTGAAGTGAGTGGCTCGGCGATCGTCTACGCCCCGACGCGTCGCGCGACCGAAGACGAGTTCATGCGCCTCGAAGCCCAGGGCTGGCGCACCGGCGCCTACCACGCGGGGCTCGACGGCGAGACCCGGGGCGAAGTGCACGACGCCTTCAGCAGCGGAGCCCTCGATGTCGTCGTCGCCACCAACGCCTTCGGCATGGGGATCGATCGCGCCGACGTTCGCGCGGTCATCCATCTCGCGCCGCCCGGCTCGATCGAAGCCTACTACCAGGAGGTCGGGCGCGCGGGACGCGACGGCGAAGACGCGATCGCCCTGATGTTCGTTTCCTCGGCCGATCTCCCGCGGCGCAGGCACCTGATCGAGAGCGACGCCGGCGGCGCGATCGTCACCGAAGAGAGCATCCAGCACAAATGGGGGCTCTTCCTCGAACTCATGCGCTTCGCCGAAGGGGGCAGTTGCCGCCACGACAGCGTGTTGCGCTACTTCGGCGACGAAGAGGAAACGCTCTCGGGTTGTGGGCGCTGCGACGTGTGCGTCGAGTTGGAGGAAGGGATCGAGAACCATCTCGATGCCAGCCCGGAGCAGATCGAACTCCTAGTGCGCAAGGCGCTGGCGGGAGTGGCCCGCGTGCACGGCCGCTTCGGCTTGAGCGCTGCGGTTGCGCTGCTTCGCGGCGCGAAGGACGAGCGGCTCGAACGCATGAACCTCACCCTCACTTCGACCTATGGGATCCTCTCGGATTTCAGCGAAGACTGGATCACGCGCGTGTTACGGCGCTGCATCGCCGCGGGCTGGGTCGACTTCTGGGGGGGCGATCGCCCCGTCGTGATCCTCACCGAGGAAGGGGCCTCGGTGATGCGCGGAGAACACGCGGTGCGGATCCTGCTGCCGCCCTTGAAGCGGCGCAGCCCGAAGTCCGCCTCGAGTGGCGCGGCGTCGCGCCATGCCGCACCCGATCCGGACACCTTCGACGCGACCCAACAGGATCTCTTCGAGGCCCTGCGAGAACATCGCATGGAGGTCGCGCGCGCCGAAGGCGTGCCGCCCTACGTCGTGGCGAGCGATCGCACGCTACGCGAGTTGGTGCTCGACCTGCCGCGCAACGGCGACGAACTCCTGCGCGTGCACGGGATCGGCCCCGCGAAGGCAGAGAAGTACGGCGAAGGCCTACTCGGTGTTCTGCGCGAACACGTTGTGTAGAACGCCGATGAGCGTCCGCTACAACCCGACGCCGTCGACCCCCGGCACGAAGAGCGGCTCGATCTGCAGCGAACGGCTGTCGGACGCCACGGCAGCATCGATCACGCTTCGTTCGCGCGCTGCGCTTCCGTCCGCGAAGCGAGCCGCCGCCTCGAAGGTGGCGGGCAGCAACGTGGCGTCACTCGAGCTGTTCACGAACACGCCTTCGAGTGAGAGGGCCCACTGGATCGCGCGGGTGAGGGCCTCGGGTTCGCGAATCGGCTCGTACCAGCTGAAGCGCTTGCTCTGGTCGTCATCGCGCCAGCGCCTTCGCGCGAGCGACTTGATGGTCTGTACCGCCACGCCGCGCTCCCGGCACATCACCATGAGCTGATCGAACTCGGAAGCGTAGTCCGCGTTCTGCATCATCGTGTAGTTGTAGGGCAGCAGGACGGAATCGAAGGCGAAGCGCTCGAGGCTCCGCAGGTGCATACGCGCCACCTGGGTGCCGTGCCCCGTCACACCGAGGAAGCGCACCTTCCCCTGATCGCGCGCTTCTTCGAGGGCCTCGAGAGCGCCACCCGGGCCCATCGCCTGCGCCCAACCCTCGTCGTCGGTGAGGTTGTGGAGCTGGATCAGATCGAGCTGCTCTACGCCCATGCGTTCGAGGGAGCGGTCGATGCTCGCGGCGGCCGCTTCGCGGGTGCGATCCCCCGTCTTGCTGGCGAGGAAGACTTCGCCCCGGTGATCGCGCAGCCACGGCGCGAGGCGCAGCTCGGCATCCCCGTACGAGGCGGCGACGTCGAAGTGGTTGACGCCCGCGGCGCGCACCGTCTCGATGGTCTTGTCGGCGCGATCCTGCTTCATCGCGCCCAGGGCCGCTGCGCCGAAGATGATGCGCGTACTCTCATGGCCCGTGTTGCCGAACGCAAGGGTCTCGATCGATCTCATGCTCTCTCCCGTTGTCGAGGGCGCGGCGCGCTAGCTGAGGGGCCTACAGACGTTGTTGACACCTGAGATTCCTTCAGTGGAAATGGGGTTGCTGATCCAACCACCTCCACCGAAGGGAGATCTCAGGTG
>JANQEL010000262.1 GCA_028278345.1 Myxococcota bacterium | reverse complement strand
CCCGCCGCGGCGCTCGCCCTTCAGCACGTGAACTACGCAAGGGAGCGTAGCAGTTCGCATGCGCCCCAATGTGGCCGTGTCCGGCTCCAACAGCTTGTTAGGCGGCGCGAGCAGTCGGCGAGCGCGCTCAGAGAAAGACCGACCATTCCGGCCCAAGCCGGTTCGCAACGGTCACAAGCTCCCCCTCGCTCGGCCGAGGAGCCCAGAACACAAGGCTTCCTTCGGGGAACTGAAAGACAACTTCGCCGCGGGAGTCGGTGTTTGAGACGCGGACTGCAACAACAGAGGACTCGAGCAGCGGCCAAACGAGTTCCGTTGTCGAGGATTCGGCGTCCAGTTCGGAAGAAGGTGCGTTAGCAAGGTAGTGCGGAGTCGACACCAGCAAACTGGCGTGTTGACCATGCAGGAATCCGTCGAACTCGAGCTCGTAGGAGCCGCGTGAAACGCGAACCGATTCGAGACGAAGGCCGACGAGCTCTTCGAGGTCTTTAATCAAGCGTCAGTGCCGCCTAACGGATCGGCTGTTGAGCGGCGCGGCCTGCCGCGGCGCTCGCTCTTCAGCACGTGAACTACGCAAGAGAGCGTAGCAGTTGGCATACGCCCCAGTGCGGCCGTGTCCGTCTCCAACAGCTTGTTAGGCAGCAGCGTCACCTCGAGCGGCGCCGAGCATGTGGCCGATAGAGGCCGCACCGAACCACGGTTTGAACCAGAGACATGTGCTCGGCCCGCGGAGATGGGCTTTGCACGGGACTGGGCGATCTTGCACGGAAGTGGCGCCGGCTCGGGTTGCAACGAAGACCCAGACGAGCGGGCGAGGTTCGAGCCTGAGCACGGAAGCGCTGCCGGCTTACGGAGTGGCGAACCCGGAATTGGGTTCGTGAGGTCCGAGCCTGGGCACGGAAACTGGCCGTGCGAAGCCAACAACGCGGAGCCTCAGTGGAGCTGAGCTGGCTGCCTAACGGATTGGCTGTTGAGCGGCGCGGCCTGCCGCGGCGCTTGCCCTTCAGCACGTGAACTACGCAACGGAGCGTAGCAGTTCGCGTACGCCCAGATGCGGCCGTGTCCGACTCCAACAGCTTGTTAGGCGGCGCGACCCCAGTCAGTTGCCAATGACACACTCGAACTCGCGACCGTCAGGCGCATGCCAGGAGATCGTGCACGAGTTCTCACGCGTCGCGAATGAGAGTGAGTCGAGATCAGTTCGCGTCGCACCGTCGGAGAACGAGAGGGGAAGCCTGTCGAGGGAGTTGGGACACTGCGCGTGCACAACGTGGTAGTCGGCCGTGAGTTCGCATGCTTCAGCCAATAGAGCTCGAATAGCGGATTCTTGAGCCACAGCGCGTGCACTGAAGTACGCGGGGAGAAAAACACCCGCAGCGAGGGCCGCCACTATCGCACCCAGGAGAACCGCTCCGATCAGAAGGTTCCCGTTGATTTTCTCCACCCCGTATCGCCGTGTCCGCCTAACGGATCTGCTGTTGAGCGGCGCGGCCCGCCGCAGGCGTGGGCCGCTCAACAAGTCAACTACGCAAGACAGCATAGCCCTTGCACACGCCCAAGTGTGGCCGTGTCCGTCTCCAACAGCTTGTTAGGCGGCGCCAAGCGCAGGGTTCTCAAGAACCAGAACGCGCTTGCGTCGCCAGAACGGCCGTGCGATTAAGCCGGTTGTGCTGTGGTCACGCCACACATCACCGTCGCGATGCTGAGCGACGTACTTGACGGGTGTGTCACCTCGATACGTTACGTGAAGCCGAACCTGGCCTCGAAGACCCGCACCAAAACACCCGAGCGCTTCTTCGGCGGTGTCGAAGTGCTCGTGCCACCCTTCAAAATGCACGGTGTACTCGTCCGGGTCAACGGTGAGTCCAACTGAGAAACCAGACTCGCTGGGCCGCTCGACCTCTATCGAGTTGGGAGTTTCGCTGTATCGAAGGTGTGGGTAGCTCGAAAGGCGGCGCTTGATCTCATCGATCGGATTCACCGGTGTCCGCCTAACGGATCGGTTGTTGAGCTGCGTGGCTCGCCACCGAGCCTGCGACAACAACAACGGTCAATGCCAGAAAGCTAGCACCCCGCCAACGCCCAGATGTGGCCACGTCTGCCTCCAACAACTTGTTAGGCGGCGACGACTTCGTAGCTTGCGTGAGACTCAAGCCAGACGTATTCGACGGCGGCCACGTCGGAGGCAGAACCGACGACCTGCGCTGAGAGATGGAGGTGAACGACGCCCGTTGGGTCCCAAGTTTGGCCTTCCCAGCGGCCCATCATGAAGCCGAACCTTCCAGTTAGCCCTTTGTACTCGATTGGCTGCTCGAACTCGATCGAGGCACTGAGGCGGGAATGGGAATCGCGTCCTTCGATTCCGTTGTCGAAGAAGGAGAGCACCTTCGCGAAGTGCTCCGGGCGATCGTGCAGCCACTCAGGCTCGTAGTCGTAGCCACCGAATAGCCTAATGCGGTCGCCTACCGACAGTCTTGCCATGGCACTAGTTGTCCGCCTAACGGATCGGTTGTTGAGCGGCGCGGCCCGCCGCCGAGCCCGCTACCCCAACAACGGTTGACGCCAGAAGGCTACCACGCCGCCAACGCCCGGGTGAAGCCGCGTCCGACTCCAACAACTTGTTAGGCGGCGCCACTACCTCTCGGAAAGCAGCTCTTCGAGTTCGTCGTCAGTGTATTCGAACAACAGTTTGGCTTGTGCCCTCAGCCCGCGATGAAGGGCGATTGAACCCATGGCGCTTCGCGTCACGTAGGGACAGTCAGAGCGCTCAAGGTCAGAAATTGCTCGGGTGGCAAGTGCGGACAACCCATCCGCCATGCCGGAAAGCGCCCAAGAAGGAACGGGCGGGTTGTGATCGCCTCGAGCTAGTTCGATAGCACCGACGAAGGCGTGCGCGTTCCAGTCGATCTCGGACGACGCGCAGTAGATCTCCGCCAGGTGGGGAACTGAAGCGTATGAAGCCTCTCCCACGTCGCCCTGGTGATAGAGGTTTGACCAGAGCTCGGACCATGCGCCGGTGTCGCCGCCACGCAGAGCCAAGAACTGGGCTCTCGGATCGAACGGCGTCTTGTAGCCGCCACGCAGAGTTGCCCACCGTTCGTCATTCAGCGAGAGCATCTTGTCCGCCGGTGTCCGCCTTGTATATCCACCGAAGCTGCTGACCGCGTGCCTTACGCTGGCAGGGTTTCCGGGGAGATCGTGTCCGCCTTAGGCCAGTGAGCCTGATAGTTAGACGGATCCCCCGCCCTCTTCACCCATGCCGTGGAGCGTCTGAGGTCTGCAAACCTGCATCCGCAAGGCCGGTAGGTGTCGCTATGCAGGGTCGGGGAACCCGGAAGCATTCTACTCGATCAAGGAGGATTGCGTGAAGACCGTCGTTTGCTGTGGGGTCGACATGAGTGCGAAGACCTTTGATGTCGCGATCGATTCCGGCCACAAAGGGCCCTGGTTCGGCGTGTTCGACAACACCGCCGCGGGGCACCGGAAGTTCATCACTCGGCTTCGAAGACGAAAGCGCCCCGTGCGTGTCGTGATCGAAGCCACAGGCGTGTACCACCTGGACCTCGCCCTGGCTCTTGTGGAAGCCGATGCCATCGAGGTCATGATCGCCAACCCCAAGGCGACCAAGGGCTTCGGCGTGGCACACATGCAGCGATCGAAGACCGATCGGATGGACGCAATCTCGATCCTTGAGTTCGCCCGCCGCATGGAGTTCGAGGCCTGGACGCCCCCCGACGCCCAGATCCTCGATCTGCGGGCCATGGGGCGCCATCTCGCCTCCCTGGCCTCCATGCGGGCTCAGGAGAAGAACCGACTTCATGCCCACCAGCAAGTCGCAACACGGACCCGGGTTCTCGCCGAGGCGATCGAAGAGCACATCGCTCACATCGACATGTTGATCGAGGAGCTCGAGCAACACGCACTTGGCATCATCGCAGCCCACGCGAAGCTCAAGACGGCGTTCGATCATGTGGTCTCGATCAAGGGGATCGCAAACAGCAGCGCGATCGCGATCCTCGGCGAGCTCTTCGTGCTCCCCAAGGACATGAGCATTCGTCAGTGGGTGGCGCACGCGGGACTGGATCCGCGCACGTTCGAATCGGGGACGTCGGTCAGAACCCGCACCAGAATCAGCAAGGTCGGCAACCGAAACCTACGACGCGCACTCTTCATGCCGGCGTTGGTGGCCGCCCATCACGAACCCCCCCGTCAAGGCCTACTACGAGCATCTGCTCGAGAACGGAAAGGCCAAGCTGCAGGCCCTGGTCGCAGTCATGCGGAAACTCTTGAATGCGATCTACGGCATGCTCAAACACGATCGCGACTTCGAAGCGGAGAAGTTCTATCGCGCGAATGCTTGACGGGAGATAGAGCGTCTAACGGATTGGCTGTTGAGCAGCGCGGCTCGCCGCCGAGTAGCGCCAGGCCAACAGCGTTCAATGCCAGAAGGCTACCACGCCGCCGACGCCCAGGTGTGACGCGTCTGGCTCCAACAGCTTGTTAGGCGGCGGAGCGGCCTAGCTTGGTTTGCACGGTGCTGAACTACACGTGTTCGCGAACCACCGAGATCCGCGCTTCGGGATGGATTCGGCGAACCAGATCAAGAGCCTCGACAAGGCGACCAGCGGTGGAATCAGGGTGCAGATCAACGAGCACGGAGTTGGCTGCGCAGTGGCGGCGACTGAACATGGTGCGCAGGTAGTTTTCGGCAGAGATCGAACCCGGGAATTTCTGCGGGACAACTCCCGACGGAGCGACCAGGATCCTTGCCGGCCCGGCTATACAACAACGGATGCCTGACTGGCCCCGGTTTTCGCGCTCGAGAGGCACGAGCCCTGGTGGCTCCGTCGTTGTGCCCAGGAACACCGCAACGACGAGCACGACCGCAAGGTCGACAAAGCCGAAGGACGAGACCGTTGAGGCTCGTTCTGGTCGAGGACGCTTGGCGTTCATGCTGGGCCCTCTGCCGCCTAACGGATTGGCTGTTGAGCGGCGCGGCCTGCCGCGGCGCTCGCCCTTCAGCACGTGAACTACGCAAGGGAGCGTAGCAGTTGGCATACGCCCAGATGCGGCCGTGTCCGACTCCAACAGCTTGTTAGGCGGCGCGGAGAAACGAAACCGCACTTTCGATAGCGGATTCGTAGCTTCGGTGGATCTCGTCGTGGCACGAGGCATCCGCGCCCGGGCGCCAGAACTCCACGAGGATTTCCAGGTGCTCGGTCTTCGATACCTCGATTGACCCTTGGTTCGACTCGGCGTAGACGAACCGCGCCGCTCCATCTCCCCGAACTGACACGGTCGATGCGAAAGGCTCCAGATGGATAGCCACCTCGAGCAATTCCTCGTGATACGTGGGAACGTCGAATGGCTGCATCAGGCTCAACCTAAGGGGCCGGCACGCTTGCGACACTCGCCGTGACGGCAGAAGGACTAGACGTGAACTCCGCCACGACGGTCAGAGCGCGACGGATTTGAGCCAAAGTGTCCGCCTAACGGATCTGCTGTTGAGCAGCGCGGCTCGCCTCCGAGTAGCGCTGCCCAGCAAGGTAACTACGCAAAGCAGCGTAGCAGTTCGCCTGCGCCCAGATGTGACGCGTCTGTCTCCAACAGCTTGTTAGGCGGCGCCCGACGTCGAGCTCATGTCAGCGACCAACGCGGAACCGCGTTCCCTATTTCGAACCACATTGACCGACGAGATCAAGCGCGAATAAGCAGCACGATCTTCATGGCTACACACCAGACGGAAATCGAATTGACGGTGCTGATGACCACGCGCCACCTATCTGGTGAAGCGCGATCGTGAAAGAGCGCCCACCACGAAAGGCCGACCGTTCCGGCGCACACCAGTCCGACTCCTATTCGGGGACCAGTTAGATCGGTGCAACGAGGGTCAGGCGCGTCGATGCACCGGCAGGCGAGCAGGAGCATGAACGAGAGCATGTATGTAGTAGGGATAAGAATCAGATGGGCGGATTCGGCGATCCAGCGACGAATTGAGTCAATTGTCGTGACACCGAATGGAGGGTCCAAGAGTGTCCGCCTAACGGATTGGCTGTTGAGCGGCGCGGCCTGCCGCGGCGCTCGCCCTTCAGCACGTGAACTACGCAAGGGAGCGTAGCAGTTCGCATACGCCCCAATGTGGCCGTGTCCGGCTCCAACAGCTTGTTAGGCGGCGTACGCGTACTAGCGATCGTCGGATTGCAGCTCTCCGAGCAACCCGGGAATTCCTTGAAGGATTCCGAGCGCGCGATCGTTTTTCATGGGGAATGCAAACTCGACGCCCCGAAGGAGGCAGGTCTCCTCGAGTGAAACGAAGTGGAAGCGTACAAAGCCATCACCCGCGAGAGCGAACCTCGCCGAGTACGAGAGCGCCAGCGAAATGCCGGAGTTCGCGACTTCACGCCAGTAGTCGCCGTTCGCGCTCGCGATTGCGTAGGCGAAGCCTACTTCGGGACGCTCGACCGAGACAAGATCCACCGGTTCCCCGAGTTCAGATAGCGCCAGCTGCAACAGATCGTGCTTGAAGCACTTGGCTGAATCGCGTTCGGGATTTGATTCTGACGCGGGGCAGTGCACCAACTCGGAGAAGTTGACGGAACGCGACGATCGAAGAAGTGAAAGTCCGGTCTGAGCGATCGCCTCGCAGTGGGTGGCGAAACGAGTTTCCGCGTAGGCAGAACTTCCGAGCAGCCCGAAAGCCAAGACCGATACTGCCGCGATTCGCATTCTCGCATGCCGCCTAACGGCTTTGCTGTTGAGCGGCGTGGCCCGCCGCCGAAGCACCGCTCGTCAGCAAGGTAACTACGCAAAGCAGAGTAGCAGTTCGCACACGCCCATACGCGGCCGGGCTGACTCCAACAGCTTGTTAGGCGGCGTGCGTGCTAGCCCAGGAACAAACCGCAGTCCGGGCATTCAGGCGAATTGGTGAGAGCCGCGCTGCATGCTGGGCACTGTTCAGATGGAGTGTCTGGGGGCTCATAGCCGTCAGGGAGACTCGGCAGTTGGTCCGAGAAGACGCGTTGTTGGATAGCCAACGCTTCTTCGGCGGCGGCCTTTGGAACATAAACATCGACGGAAGCCTTGGACCCCGAACTGCCATAGCGCCTGCTGACGTATTCAGTACCGCCGTCCGCGACGATCACGAATGGTATCTCTGACTGTTCGAGCGCCTCGAGAAGCGAACGCACGAACAACGGCTGTTGAGTCGCGATGTGGACATGCTCTGATACGTCGAACGGACGTGAACCTGAGGCCTCGCGCGAGGAGGCTTCAGTCAGTGGCCCACCGCAATCGATGCAGCGATCAACGGACTCGTCGAACTGGGCGCTGCACGAAACACAGAGTCTCACGTTCGCACCGAGGGCATGTCCGCCTAACGGATCTGCTGTTGAGCGGCGCGGCTCGCCTCAGAGCAACGCCAAGCCAACAGCTCTAAATGCCAGAAGGCTACCACGTCGCCCACGCCCAAGTGTGACGCGTCTGTCTCCAACAGCTTGTTAGGCAGCGCGACGTGCAGCTACCGCGATCACGATGCCGGCAGCCAGCGTCACGAAGCCGCGAGCAGACTCCTGCCAGGCTTCGTTACGCATGAACTCCGCTGCGCCTGCAACACCAACTATGCTTGCTGCTGTGGCCGAAAGACCGGTAACGACAAAGAAGTAGCCGAGGAGCGTGAGTCCAATACGGAGAAGTACGTAGGATTCTATGTGGCCTGCAGACTCGTCGGTTGGCGGTACGAGTCGGTCGGCCCATCGTGGGCCTCTCGTGACCAAGAGAATGCCAGGCAGCAAGCTGACAATCGAAGCGCCGAACAGGCTCGCCGCGACGCGGAACGAGGCTTGCTGAAGCACTTGGTCCGCCTCAACGTTCGAGATTGCGAGCACAATAGGAAGACCCGAAAACGTGGCGGCAACAGTGAGGAAGAAGGATGCGACCAGGTACACACCGAAGATGATGAAACAAGCACGCGCGAGAGAGTTGGGGTTCAGGAATCAAGCTCCCCGTGTCTGCCTAACGGATTGGCTGTTGAGCGGCGCGGCCTGCCGCGGCGCTCGCCCTTCAGCACGTGAACTACGCAAGGGAGCGTAGCAGTCCGTGTACGCCCAGATGCAGCCGTGTCCGTCTCCAACAGCTTGTTTGGCGGCGCGTGAGATCGGGTAGGCGGCGTTCAAGCGAATGGATTGTGCGTCGTGAAGCCTCCAGAACTCCGAAAGGCTGACCGCGTCGTAACGCTCTGCGGTCTCGGGGCCGAACTGCCAGTCGGAGGTGAAGAGAAGCTCGTAGACCGGTGAGGTATCGAGCAGCCAACCGACAAGGGAGCGGACGGATTCGAGATGCGCGGACGCGAACTCGAGGAACAATGGCGGCTCGCGATTCCGGGACGCGTCAGTCAAGAGTTCGTATGCGAAGAAGGAGCCGTCGCGGTTCTGAGCGAGGTCCGGGTTTCCGAGGTGGTATAGAGAACCGGACAGAGCGTTGAACTCTTCTTGAAACAACGGACTGGGAGAACGATGTGACCGGAGGCCAGCCTCGAACTCAACGGCAAACGTGGTCTTCGGTGGCGGAAGGGGCTTTGTCAAACCGATGCAAGCGATTTCGACAGAAGGCATCGCGCGGGACGTGTCCGCCTAACGGATCTGCTGTTGAGCGGCGCGGCCCGCGGCAGCGCTCGCCCTTCAGCACCTGAACTACGCAAAGGAGCGTAGCAGTTGGCATGCGCCCAGGTGTGGCCGTGTCCGGCTCCAACAGCCTGTTAGGCAGCGGGTCGCATTCAGGATGCACACGAACTGATCTGCGGCAGCGAGTGCCTAGTGCCTTCAGAGTCGACCACAAACAGAGCACCTGCTTCGTACTCGGCCGTTAGCTCGACGGAGAGGATTCCGGGGCGCGCCACACCTTCGGGCAACGGAAAGCTGCGAAAGTAGAGGGTTTCGCCGGCGTCGAGAAGCTGGACGCATTCTTGGTACCAGGGGATGGTGACCGATTCCCCGGTGGACACGGACCACGACCGGCCAATGTCGACGGGAGCTGCTGCGGTGATCTCCGCGCCGGACTGGTTGAGCAGGTGAGCCTTGTAGACGACGGGGCAACCCAGCACTGACGCCACCGCAACTAGTGCGATCAATCGTATCGCCACCTGTCTGCCTAACGGATCTGCTGTTGAGCGGCGCGGCCCGCCGCGGCGCTCGCCCTTCAGCACGTGAACTACGCAAGGGAGCGTAGCAGCCCGTGTACGCCGATATGCGGCCGTGCCCGTCTCCAACAGCTTGTTAGGCGGCGTGGCTACCGCAGAAAGAGAATTGGGACCAAGTCGCTGCGGACCCAGCCTGTTTCGCCTGAATCTAGGCGCACCTTCCACCAATCTTCACGTTGACAGATGATCTCGACCGGAACTCCGGAGGGATCCGCTACACGAACGGACGACAAAGTGGGCCCAGAGGGCGCCGCGTGCAGATTGACGACGAGTTGTTCGGGCGCCAACGCTGAGATGCATTGAGCGACGCTTGTTTCGTCGTTCGAGGAGAATGAACAATCAGAAACGGCGTGCGGAACGATCGCAGCCTCCGGACTCCATTCGAGGTTGAACGGATCCTCTGAAAGCTGTGCGCACGCCACGAGGCCACGAAGCAAACCCAACAGTACGAACACTTTCAACATGTCCGCCTAACTAGCTATTAACTGGAAAGCCCATTGTAGTTGAGGAACCCGCCCCTGTGGGAGGCGGATAACACCCTGGATCGGGTGGTGCGGATCGGCCGGAAGTGGCCGCCGTACAAGCACGAATTGTGGTCAGGGGGGTGTGGCATCGGAGGTGATATCGACACTTCGATGTGCCGGATAACACCCTTTCAATGCGTCTATAACGTAGTGATAACGCGTTAGAGGTCGTCGGCGGGGGATTTGACTCCGTAGGGGCCGGTTTGGGTGACGTGGGTGTAGATCATGGTGGTTTTGAGGTCGCGGTGGCCGAGGAGTTCCCGGACGGTGCGGATGTCGGTGCCCTTTTCGAGGAGGTGGGTGGCGAAGGAGTGGCGGAAGGTGTGGGTGGTGATTCGTTTGGTCAGGCCGGCTTTCCGGGCTGCTTTTCTTACGGCTCGCTGGAGGGCGCTGTCGTGGAGGTGGTGGCGGGTGCTCGTACCGGTTTCCGCGTCGACGGTGAGGCGTTTGGCAGGGAAGAGCCATTGCCACTCCCACGACGTCGAAGCACTGGGGTACTTGCGCGCGATCGCGTTGGGGAGCAGTAGGCCCGCGTAGCCGGCCTCGAGGTCGCGTTGGTACTGACCAGCGAGGTGGTCGAGGTGGCGATCGAAATCGGGCTTGAGCGAGACGGGCAGCGTGGTCATGCGGTCTCGGCGGCCCTTGCCCTGGCGCACGCACAACTGTCGGCGATTCCAATCGATGTCCTTCACTCGCAGGCGGAGGCCCTCGGCGAGTCGCAGGCCTCCCCCGTACAGCAGCTGCGCGATCAGGCGGTTCTGGCCTGCGAGGTTGTCGATGACCGCCCGCACCTCGTCCAGGCTCATCACGACCGGCACCTTCGACTCGGTTTTCGAACGGATGTGGAATTCGAGGCCGCGCAGCTGTCGGCCAAGCACCGTGCGATAGAGGAACAACAACGCGCTCGCGGCCTGACGTTGAGTCGCGGCGCTAACCTTGCGTTGCTCCGCGAGGTGACTCAGAAAGGCGACGACTTCTTCGACACCCATCTCTTCGGGCGGGCGTCGGTCGTAGAACAACACGAAGCGTGTCATCCAGTCGATGTAGGCCTTTTCGGTTCGCGGGCTGTAGTGACGTCGGCGCATGAGGGCGCGCACGCGATGCGATAGGCGCCGCCCCGCGCCGATCGGTTCTGCTTCCACGCAGTGCATCTCCCGGGCCGGGGACATGCAACCTATCACGCGGTGCTGGCGTTTCCCAGATGTTCGTCGATGGACGGCAAGTCGAATTCAGTTCACGGCTGGATTCGAATCCAGTTCAACCCATCACTGATCGTGCACGCGCGTTCACCCAGCGGACGTAGAACTTGGGTGGGAAGAACGAGAGGCCCTGGGTGAAGACCATCGCGGTACCGAGGATGCTCAACGCCATGAGGGCGAAGGGGTCGCGGAGGACGAGGTTGCCTCTCAAGAGTGATTGCAGAAGGGTGGCGCCGAGAAGGACTGCGCCGAAGTTCGAGAGGCCCCACAACAGGAAGCGTTCGACGACGACGGGGTCGGCGAGGTCGAGGCGCAGGCGGCGGCGTTGCATGCCCCAATAACGGAAGGATTCGAAACTCACCCAGGCGGCCGAGAACATCTGCATGGTGATGATCGAGCTGGCGAAGGGTTTGATCTGGGCGTGCGCGGCTTTCATTTCGGTGGCGTCGAGGCCGAACATCAGCATGCCCACCCATACGCTGGCGAAGATGAAGCCGGTCGCGACGACGACCCAACGCGCCCAGGCTTCGTGGCGGCGGAAGACGTACCAGCAGAAGAGAAAGGACATCTGCAGGCCGAGGCAGACGAAGAAGAGGCCGGCGGCGAACAGGATGGCGCCTTTGTCGGTACCGAAGTTCTGGGGGCTGCGACCGGCAACGGCGAGCGGCACGCCGACGGCGGCCATCAGCAACACGTTCATGCTGATCGCGAACTCGGGAAACTGTCGGGTGCGGCGCGCGAGCAACAGGAGCTTGATCGCTACCGCACCACTCAACAGACCGAACGTGCCCATGGGCAAGAGCGCGAGCCACTTCACGGCGAAACCTCCAGGCTCCGCCTATCGAGTAGACCCCGAAGACGCTTGATAGGCCGCGGCGCTCGAATCGAAGCACGTGAGCCGAATTCGCACGGCAACGGAAACCGCCAACCCCGCGCGAAGGAAAGCGAGGGTTTCCCCCGACCATCGGCACACGCCTGCAACGAGTCGGGTTGTCTCGGCTATCCCCAACTCGCTGGCCCAGACCCGCGGGCCGCTACCCGTCGATCGGTAGATCCGCGCGGCCGAACACCGGCTCGAGTTCGAGCCCGCGCTCCGCGAAGGCTTCAGCCGCGCCTTCGCCTCGATCCACCAGACAGATCACGCGCGCCACCTTGCCACCGGCCGCTTCGACGATCTCGACGGCGTCGAGAGTCGAGCCTCCCGTGGTCGTGGTGTCTTCGACGAGGGCCACCACCTGCCCTTCCGCGAAGCCGCCTTCGACTTGTCGGCCGAGCCCGTGCTTCTTCGCTTCCTTGCGCACGAAGAAGCCGAGCAGCCCTTCGCGGCCCGCCTCGCGGGCTGCGGCACCAAGCACAGCGCTCACGAGTGGCACCGCACCCACCGCCATCCCACCGACGGCCTCCACCGGTGTCCCGCGCGAGAGCAGGTCGAGCACCAACCGCCCGGAGAGCGCCACACCCTCCGGCCGCATCAGCGTCTGCCGCAGGTCGAGGTAGAAGTTGCTCTTGCGTCCGCTCGCAAGGGTCACCTCCTTGCGTTCGAACGAAACCTCGATGATCAGATCGAGGAGTCGTGCGCGAGCTTCTTCGATCGAGAGTGCGTCGAGCGGCGCTGCGCCCATGATGTCCTTCCCCTCCCCTCTTACTGCTTGCGAATGCCCAGCGCGAACTCGGCGATCAAGCGGTTGTGCAGTTCGCTCGTGCCTTCGCCGAACTCGAGGCTCTTGGCTTCCAGCAGCAGGCGGCCGATCTCATACTCCTCGGTGCAGCTATAGCCGCCGAACACCTGCATGCCGTCGAGGGCGTTTGCCACGGCCGCCTGGCTGGCGTTGAGTTTCGCGAGCGAACTCTCGAGGGAGCAGCGGCCGACGCCGGCGTCCTTCATGCGTCCGAGCCGATAGACGAGCAGCCGCGCCGCTTCGGTGCGGTTCACCATGTCGGCGATCTTCTGTTGGATCATCTGGAACTCGCCGATCTTCTGCCCGAAGGCTTCGCGCTCCATCGCATAGGGCGCGGCGAGATCGATGCAGCGCTGGGCCTGCCCGACACAGCGCGCGGCCACCGAGAAGCGCCCGGTGTCGAGAGCCGCACCGAGGATCGGGAAGCCGCCGCCCTCCTTGCCGAGCAGCGCTTCGTCGGGCACGAAGGCGTTCTCCATGTGCACTTCGGCGAGGTTGTCGCGCTTGAGCGTTCGCATCGGGAAATCGGAGATCGTCATCCCCTCGGTGGTCTTGGGATCGATCAGGAAGGCCGTCACTCCCTTGTGCTTCTTCGCGAGGTCGACGCTCGCGACGCAGAAGAAGAGCCCCGCATACGCGGCGTGGGAGATGAACACCTTGGTGCCCGTCAGCTCGTAGCCGCCCTTCACCTTCTTCGCGCTGGTCTTCAGGTTGCCGAGATCGGTGCCGCCGCCGGGTTCGGTGAGCAGCGCCGAGCAGAGCGTCTCACCCGAAGCGATGCCGGGCAGCCAGCGCTGCTTCTGCTCTTCTGTGCCGAAGTTGATGATCGAACTCGCGGCCAGCGAGTTCGCGACCGAAACCGCCGAAGCCACCACCCAATCGATCCGCGCGAGTTCTTCGCAGATCAGGCCATAGCTCATCACGTCGCTGAACGAGCCGCCGTACTCCTCGGGGATCATCGGGCCCATCAAGCCCAGCGGGCCGAGCTTGGCGATCAGGTCGAGGGGGTACTTCGCCTGGCGCTCGTACTCTTCGACGTGGGGAAGGATTTCCTTCTCGGCGAACTCCTTCACGAAGGCGCGGATCTGCCGCTGCTCTTCCGTGAGGTCGAAATCCGCCATGCGTTCGAGGGCTGCACTCATGGGGGGTCTTGTTCCTTCTATCTATGTACTGCTTACCGATTCTCGCGGAGGGCGAACTTAGCCTGAATTCCCGTTGTTTTCCGTGGGAGTCGGGAACTGGTTCTCCCCGCCGGCTGGGCTACTCTCGCGCGCCCGAATCGACCCCCTCGAAACGAACAATCGATCGATCGAAACACCGCACCCGCGAGGCCGAAATGAAGAAGGGCACGAACAACCGCAACCGCAACAAGTCCTCCCGCTATCGCGCGAAGCTCAAGCAGAAGCATCGCAAGGCGCGCAAGCGCGTCTCGCCCGACGGCCGCAAGTACCACCGCTAGCCCTTCGCGACCGCCTCGCCGAGTTCGTCGATCGCGCGGTCGAGTGCAGCGTCGATCGCCTGTTCCCAGGCCGGCGCCTGCGCGGTGTCTCCCGCTTCGGGAAAAAGCACACCGCGCGACGAGTTCACCACGCCACCCTCGAGCCCGTTCGGCCCTCGCACGAAACCCCGCACGGCATCCGGAGCATTCCCACCCTGGGTGCCGTAGCCGGGCACCAGGAAGAGGGCCTTCGGCAGGCGTTCGCGCACGAGCTGCGCTTCACCGGGATAGGTCGCGCCCACCACGACGCCGAGCGAAGACCAACCCGTCTCCTTGCCCGCGAGTCGCTGCGCCATCGGTGCGAGGGCGCTCGCCACGGAGCCGAATACCGGGGCGTCCGACAGTTCGAGGTTCTGCAGGTCCCCCGAACCCGGGTTGCTCGTCTTCACCAGCACGAAGAGCCCGCGCGCATGCGCTTCGGCGCGCGCGGCGAAGGGTTCGAGGCTGTCGAGGCCGAGGTAGGGGTTGAGGGTGATCGCGTCGACTTCGATCGGCGAGCCGGGTTCGAGGTAGGCACGCGCGTAGCCGTCGGCGGTCGAGCCGATGTCGCCGCGCTTCGCGTCGAGGATCACGAGCAGGTCGAGTGATCGCGCGCGGTCGACCACGCGGGTGAGGGTCTCGATGCCGCGATGGCCGAGTTGTTCGAAGAAGGCGATCTGCGGCTTCACCACGGCGACGCGACCCGCCGCGCGATCGAGCACGGCAAAGAGGAACTCCTCGACGGCCTTCGCAGTGGCTTCCGAGGTCGGCGCCATGTCGCCCTTCGCGAAGACGGGCGGGATCTCGCCGAGGTGGGGATCGAGCCCGACGCAGAGCGGGTGGCCCAGCTCGCGCACGCGCGCGATCAGCTGGTCGGCGAAGTGGAGGTTCTTGCTTCGGGTCATCGGCGGCGCCGAGCATATCGCACGAGCGCCTTCTCGACCGGTTATCCTCGCCCCCCATGTCGCCCTCGCCGCTCAACTTCAAGCTCGAAGCCACTTCGGGGCGCGCCCGTGCCGCGCGCATGTGGACACCCCACGGCGAAGTCGAAACCCCCACCTTCATGCCCGTCGGCACCCATGGCGCCCTCAAGGCGATGACGACCGAGCAGGCTCGCGCCACCGGCAGCCAGATCCTCCTCGGCAACACCTATCACCTCACCCTGCGTCCCGGTGAGGCCCTGGTGGAGAAGCTCGGCGGGCTCCACGCCTTCATGGCCTGGGACGGCACGCTGCTCACCGATAGCGGCGGCTTCCAGGTGTTCAGCCTGCCCAAGGTCGAGATCACCGATCGCGGCGCGCGCTTCAAGAACGAGTTCAGCGGCGAGAGCATGGAGATCACCCCCGAGCGGTCGATCGAAATCCAGAACCGCCTCGGGGCCGACATCATCATGGCCTTCGACGAGTGCACGCCCTTCCCCGCCAGCGAGAAGCAGGCCTCGCAGGGGGTGCGCCGCACGCTCTCGTGGATGGAGCGCTGCATGCGCGCCCATGCCCGGCCCGACGACCAGGCCCTCTTCGCCATCGTGCAGGGCAGCACCTACCCACACCTGCGCGCGTCGTGCGCCGAGGCGTTGGTCGCGATGGATCTCCCGGGCTACGCGATCGGAGGGGTGAGCGTCGGCGAAGGTCACGAGCTGCTGTGCGAGGTGAGTTCGTTCACCGCGCCGCTGCTCCCCGAGCACAAGCCCCGCTATCTCATGGGCGTGGGGCTCCCCGAGGATCTCCTCGCCTGCGTGGGCCACGGCATCGACATGTTCGATTGCGTGATTCCCACACGCTATGCGCGCTCGGCGACGGCCTTCACCTCGCGCGGGCGCATCCGCCTCAGCAACCGCCGCTTTCGCCGCGACGCCTTTCCCATCGACCCCTCCTGCAGCTGCTACGCCTGCGCGGGCGGGATGAGCCGTGCCTATCTGCACCATCTATTCGCCGCGAACGAGATCCTTTCGGCCATCCTCTGCTCGATCCACAACGTGCACTTCTACCAGAACCTCATGCGCCAGGCGCGCGAGGCCATCCGGCACGATCGCTACGACGCCTTCTGCAAGGACTTCCTCGCCCAGTACGGCGAAGCCACCTCCGGCAGCGAGACGGACGACTCTCACGCAACAAACTGAAGCGCCCCCATGGCGCAGGCCCGAAAATCGGGGAAGCTACCGGCGCCATGGGCCTACAGTGTGGAATCGTCGGACTGCCGAACGTCGGCAAGAGCACCATCTTCAACGCGCTCACCGCCGCGGGGATCGCAGCGGAGAACTATCCCTTCTGCACCATCGAACCCAATAGCGGGATCGTGGTGGTACCCGACGCGCGCCTGCAGGCCCTCGAAGACATCGTGCACTCGGGCAAGGTGGTGCCCGCCACCGTCGAGTTCGTCGACATCGCCGGTATCGTGAAGGGCGCGTCGAAGGGCGAGGGCCTCGGCAACAAGTTCCTCGCCCACATCCGCGAAACCGACGCCATCATCCACGTGGTGCGCTGCTTCGAAGACGAAAATGTGGTGCACGTCGAGGGCCACCCCGACCCCTTGCGCGACGTCGACACGATCGAGGTCGAACTCGGCCTCGCCGACATCGAAACCGTCGAGAAGCGTCTCGATCGCGCCACCCGCCAGGCGAAGAGCGGCGACAAGACAGCCACGGCCGAGAAGGAGTTCTTCACCGAGCTCCTCCAGCACATCTCGGATGGCAAGCCCGCGCGCACCTTCGAGGTGCCCGACGTGATGCGCGCGGCCGTGCAGGAGTGCCACCTCCTCACCATCAAGCCGATCCTCTACGTGGCGAACGTCGATGACGCCTCGCTGGCCGAGGGCAACGAATACAGCGCCAAGCTCGAAGCCCACGCCGCCGAAACCGGCGCCGGCTGCCTGCGCATCTGCGGTCAGGTCGAAGCCGAACTCTCCGAACTCGACGACGAAGAGAAGAAGGCCTTCCTCGAAGACATGGGGGTCGACGAGCCGGGCCTCGATCGCCTGAGCCGCGCCGCCTACCAGCTCTTGAACCTGCAGACCTTCTTCACGGCGGGCGACGTCGAAGTGAAGGCGTGGACGATCCGCCGGGGCGATCTCGCACCGCGCGCCGCCGGCCAGATCCACGGCGACTTCGAGAGCAACTTCATCCGCGCCGAGATCATCCCCTACGACACCTACATCGATGTGGGCGGCGAAGCCGAGGCCAAGGCGAAGGGCGTGATGCGCGTCGAAGGCAAGGACTACGTCATGCAGGACGGCGACGTCGCCCATTTCCGCGTCGGCGTCTGACGCAGCGCACTTCGAAACCAGAACCGAAAGGAATCGAGCACCCGACTCCATGGCTGGCTACCGCGATCTCTTGACTCCCGAAGAAGTGCTCGCCCGTTATCACGACGGCCCGATGGATGGCGTCTTCACCGACGGCTCCTGCGATCCCAATCCGGGCCCCGGCGGTTGGGGTTTCGTCTGGGTCGAGGGCAACGAGATCGTGCGCGAAGGCCACGGCTTCGACGCGAAGACGACCAACAACCGCATGGAGCTGCAGGCCCTGATCGAGGCCTACAAGGTGCTCCCCGAAGACGCGACCTGCACGATCTACAGCGACAGCAAGCTCTGCGTCGACACGATCAACCAATGGGCCGCCGGCTGGGAAAAGCGCGGCTGGAAGCGCAAGAGCGGCCCGATCAAGAACCTCGAACTCGTCCAGGAACTCTACGCCCTCGCCAACGCCCACCCGGGCTGCACCCTCGAGTGGATCAAGGCCCACGACGGCTCCCGCTGGAACGAATACGTCGACGCCCTGGCTTCCACCTATCAGAGGGGCTGACGGCGACTCAGCGCATCTCGATCGGGACGCGTTCCTTGATGATGTCGCGGGCGATGTAGGCGACGAGGGAGCGGGGGAACAGGCGCGCTGGAATGATGGCGCGGATCCAGTTCCACCAGCCGGAGACCACGGCGGGTTGTTCGCCGAGGTTGATCATCGCGACGGCCACCACCTCTTCCGCGCTCTGTCCGCTGTGGGGAATCTCGCCGGCCACCTCCTGGAACTCCGTCTCCGTCGTTCCGGGTTCGAGCACCAGCACGTCGACCCCCTTCTCGCGGAGTTCGACGTAGAGCGACTCGGCGAGCAGGCGATCGAAGGCCTTTGTCGCGCTGTACACCCCGTGCAGCGGCAACGGCTGCCGCCCCGCCACCGAGCCGGTGAAGATGACGGCCCCGCGCCCGCGTTCGGTCATGCCCCCCACCAGGCGACTCGTCAGGATGACGGGGGCCATGCAGTTCACCGCGACGAGATCCGCCAGCCGATCGGTGTCCTGCTTCTCGAAGCGACCGGCGTAGCCGAGCCCGGCGTTGTTCACCAACACGCCGAGTTCGAGCCCCTCACACGCGCGCGCGAGCTCTTCCGCGCCTTCGGGTTTCGCGAGATCGACGGCCACCACCTTCGTATCCACGCGATGACGCTGCTCGAGCTCTTCCGCGAGTTCGCGCAGGCGATCCTCGCGCCGCGCGGCCAACACGCACGAGACCCCTTCGCGGGCGAAGGCTCGTGCGAACTCGGCACCCAACCCCGCCGAAGCCCCGGTGATCAGGGCCCACTCGCCGTAGCGCGCCCGCATGGGTTTGTGCACTTCGCTGAAGTGCTCGCGCGCATCGGCCAGCGCCAGGGTGAGCAGTGCGAAGGGGGCCGCGCTGATCAGGCCGAGCAGGATGCCCAGCAACCCGAACTCGAAGCGCACGATGCTCCAGACGAACATGCCGATCGAGATCTGGGCGGTATAGGCGGCGCCCCAGGTGCAGATCCACGGGCGCCGGCGACGGAAACCGTGGGTCGCCGCGGCGTAGACGAACCAGTGGGGGATCGCCATGAGCTTCGCCCACCAACCCGTGAACATGATGCCGAACCAGACTTCCTGGTCTTCGGCCACGGGCTTCCAGAAGATGTCCCACGGCATGTAGATGAATGCCATGTAACTGCTGAAGATCATGAGAGCGTTGATCCAGACCGGACGGTCGCGGAACAGATCCTTCAGCCAGTCGCGCATGCACACCTCGCTCGGAACGTCGGGAGAACACTACCCAAACGCCCAAAGGTGGGCAGCCCTGTCGATTCGCTGATCAGCGCGCTTGCGGCGCGGCTTCGGCGGGGGCGGCCAACGCATCGCGAACCCGTGTGGCGAGTTCGTGAACCGCGAAGGGCTTTTCGACCACGGGCACCGAACGATCCCACACCCCTTCGTCGACCAGCACCTGTTCGCGATGGCTCGAGGTAAAGAGCACGCGAATGCCCGGCCGCGCGCGCGAAACCTGCTCGGCGAGTTCGCGCCCGAGCCCCCGCGGCATGCCGAGATCGGTGACGAGCAGGTGGATCGGCCCCTCGTGTCGCGCGCAGGTTTCGATTGCAGCGGCCGCATCCTCCACGGCCAACACCTCGTACCCGAAACCCTCGAAGAGTCGTTCGAACAGGCCGCGCACCACCTTCTCGCCTTCGACGAGCAGGATGGTCTGCCCATCCCCGCTGGCGACTTCGCTGGGAGCGGCCTCCCCCGAAACCGCCTCTTCGCGAGGCTCGGCGACGGGCAGGAAGATGTGAAAGCTCGAGCCCCGCCCGAGTTCGCTCTCCACCCGGATCGCACCGCCACAGCCTTCGACGATGCTCGCCACGGTCGAAAGCCCGATGCCCGTGCCGCGCCCGGCCCGCTTGGTGGTGAAGAAGGGATCGAAGAGTCGCCCGCGCGTCTCCTCGCTCATGCCACAGCCGGTATCGCGGATCGAAAGCACCACGTACTCGCCCGCGCCGAACCCGCACGGGGCTTCGCCCTGGCCACCGCTGTCACCCAGGGTCGCCGCCCGTGTCTCGATGGTGAGAACGCCGCCCTGCTTCGCCATCGCGTCGCGCGCATTCGCGATCAGGTTCAGGATCACCTGGTCGAAGCGCGAAGGGTCGACGTCGACGGGGGCGAGGTCGTCGGCCAGGCGGTAGACGACCTCGATGTCATCGCCCGCCACGCGATCGATGATCTTCGCGAGCGCCGCCACGATGCTTCCGAGTTCGAGGGCGCGCGGCGTGATGCCCTTCTCGCGATGAAAACCCAGGATCTGGTCGACCAGCACGGTCGCGCGATCGGCGGCGTTGCGGATCTCGCCGAGCTCTTCGCTGCCAGGCTCGCCGGCTTCGATCTCGTAGCCGAGCAACTCGCCGTAGCCGGTGATCGCCGTCAGGTAGTTGTTGAAGTCGTGGGCGATGCTGCTCGCGAGACGGCCGATGATCTCCAGGCGCTGGGTCGTCTGCAGCCTTCCTTCGGCTTCGGCGAGTCGCGCCTCGCCGCGGCTGCGCGCAAGCGCACTCGAAAGCAGGTCGACCACCACGCGTGATAGCGACGGCACTTCGTCGCCCCAGTGTCGGGGAGAGCCCGTCGCCGCAACTTCGAGGAAACCGGTGAGCGCACCGTGCTGGATCATCGGAACAAAGAGCAGGGAAGCCGTCTCGCGCGAACGGAAGAGTGCGCGCTCGGCATCGGCTTCCGCAGGAAGCGCGGCCTCGCTGCGCCAGCAGACGTTCTCCCCCTTGGCGAGCTGCATCGCGAGGAAGGGATGCTCGGAAAGCTCGAAGCCCTCGAAGGCATCGCCTCTCGCGCAGCGCGCTTCGAAGTCGCCCGCCACGAGCCCTTCACCGCCAACACCCGAAGCCGTCGCTACCTCGACCCAATGCGAGGTATCCGACGAACGCAGGTGCAACGTCACGCGATCGGCCGGCAGGCTCTCGGCGAGGGTTCGCAGGGTGGCATCGATCGCTTCCCCGAGGCGCTCACCCGGTGTATCCGCGAGCCGCGTCGATAGCGTGGCCACCACTTCGTGGAGCGGACGCCCGAATGGGGCGCCCCTTGCTGCCGCACGCGGCAATGCATCGCGACGCTCGCGGCGTCTCGTCGTGCGATTGGCGTGGTCACTGGGAAACGACGTGGCCTGGCTCCCGAAGGGCACGTCATGAGAGAGTCATGAGAAACGCGACCCTTGGCCGGGGACCTCGCCCGAATCAGCGAGTGGAGCCTTGGAGCTTTCGCGAGGACCACCCCTCGCTTCGTCAATCCCCAGCAGGGGCTTTAATGAAACTGGAAAGCTTGCGTATGTGTGAAGCGGCAATCGGAGAGCAACTTCTGGGTGAAAGCCTCGATACGCAAGGTTCTCGCAACGCTTCCGGGCTCCGCGGTCTTTCTCTTTCGCGATCCGGCATTCCCTTCACCCCGGATGTCGGAAAATGAAACGGCCGCCACACCTTCTGGTGTGACGGCCGTTCGACGTCAAGTCGTACGCGCTTGGCGACCCTACGGTTCGACGAGCCCCGCGCGAATCGCGAAACGCACCAGGCCCGAGACCTTGTGGATGTCGAGCTTCTCCATCAGGTTCGAGCGATGCGAGTCGACGGTCTTGAGCGACACGCCGAGCATGTTCGCGATCTCCTTGCTCGAAAGCCCTTCGGCGATCAGCTGGAGCACTTCGCGCTCGCGGTCGGTCAGCATCGCGACACCCGAAGGCGACGAATCGCCCGGGCGCGCAATCGCATCGACCACCTGCTGGGTGATCGCGGGCGAGAGATACGAAGCGCCGCCGCGCACCGCGTCGATCGCCTGCAGTAGATCCGTCGAAGCCGAGTTCTTCACGATGTATCCCGATGCGCCTGCGCGCAGCACCTCTTCGACGTAGGTTCGACTCTCGTGCATCGAGAGCACGAGGATCTTGGCCTGACTCCCGCGCTTGCCGATGCGGCGGGTCGCATCGATGCCGGAAAGCCGCGGCATCCAGATATCCATGATGACGACGTCGGGCTGCTTGTCGAGCACCATCTGAACCGCTTCTTCACCGTCGGACGCCTCACCGATTACGGTGAAATCAGGGCGCCCCTCCAACAACTTCACCAACCCCTCTCGGACGATCTTGTGATCGTCGGCTACCACGATCGTGGTCATGTCTCCCCCCCGGTCCACGTTGAGTGGATCATTCGGCGAAGAACTTAAACCGGCGTTCTCTTCCGGGAATGGGGGATTCGCCCGAATCGACGAGGAATAACGCCGAACCCGAATTGGCGGCTTTCGCCTCCACATTTCGGTGTCACCACGCCGGATGCGACAGGAGAATGCCCGCAACCGTTCGCACCGTTCCCCCGCCAACCCTCCGGAATTCAAGTGCAAATGAGTCTCGGAGGGAGCGCGAAAGCAGGCGGGGTGTCAATTTCGTGACGCCCGACCGGTAGTGAGAACCCACTTGGGCATTACCCCGAGTCGCACGACCGATCGACCGGGCACACGCCACAGCGATTCCTTCTCACACGCGACCGGTTTCCGAAGATCACTGGGGAAGAAGGCTCAGTCGGGGATCGGCCCCTGCCCTTCGCGCAGCACTTCGATCTCGTCGTGCCCGGCGCGAAGCACCGTCGACGGTTCGGGCCACAGCGGTCCGCCATCGATCACGCAGGCCACGTCCGCGCGGTATCGCGCTTCGTAGAGTTCGGCGTCTTCGAGTTCGGGTTCTTCCTCTGCCGAGGTCACCGAGCCCACGAGCATCGGTTCGCCCACCAGATCGACGAGCATGCGACACACGGCGTTGTCGGGCATGCGCAGGCCGATCTCGTGATCGCGGTTCTTCATCGCCCGCGGCACGTCTTGCGAAGCCTTGAGCACGATCGTGTAGGGGCCCGGCAGGATGCGGCGCGCCATCCTGAACACGCGGTTGTCCATGATTCCGTACTTCCCGAAATCGGCGATCTCGCTCACCATCATGGCGAGGTGTTTGCGCGAACCGCTCTCGATGCCCTTGAGGCGCCGAAGTGTCGAGATGCCCTTGGCACTCGAGAGCGCACACCCGAACGCATAGCCGGTGTCCGTCGGGTAGATGATCACCCCACCCTTGCGCACCGCCTCGGCCGCCGGCCCGAGCTTGCGCGGCGCGGGGCGCTCGATGTCCACGCGAAGTCGCATCGCCTGAGTATCGCGCGGCCGGAGCCAGCAGCACGTTGGAGACCCCTGACCGAGCCAGCCGTAGTCATTCGGCCCGAGATCAAGGCGCGGAAGCGTGGGCGTAGCCAAAGCTACGGCCGCGGTTTCGCAACGCAGAGATCGGGTCGAAGGGCTGCGGATGGCGACCGAAGGGGTCTTCAACGTGCTGCTAGGACTCGAAGAGCTGGCCCAGCAGGAAGCTCGCGAAGCTCAGGTGGTAGACGAGGATCCAGTAATAGACGAGGAAGGCGGAGAAGATCCCCACCACCGCGAGCGGTCGCGCCCGCAGGCGCCAGAGCAGCAGGGTCGAGAGCATCACCACGCCGAGCTTCACGACCACGAACAGCAGGGGGTGATTCTCGACGATCTCGCGGATCAGCGGGTTCGCCTCCCTGGCGAAGCCGGCCTCCACCCACAAGAGCGTCAGCACGGCATCGCACAGGTTGAGCACGATCACGGTGCGGACGATGCCCGCAAGCCACCGAAAGTGGGTCGGATTTCCCACCCAGGCCGGCGCGGTGCCGGCAGGCTCACCCGATCCGCTGGACTGTTCAGTCCGCTCGGGTGATCGAGCGATCGTGGATTCGGGCGGATACATCACACAAACCGGGATCGTCAAGCTGACTCCCGTTCATGAGCAAAAGCTCCCCAAGCCGCCCGTACGGCCGCCAGAAGCTCGAATCGCGACAGAAATTGCCGTCGATCCGAAAATGTGATGATCCGTCCAATTTAGGGTGAAACCTTAGTGGGTGCATAGGCACAATCCCTATATCCCTGTGATCCCTGTCCCGAAATTCGCCCGGCGCTCGCTTTCAGCGAGTTTCCGGGCGGTCGAACGCGGCGCGACCCGAACCCACCCGACCCAGCAGGCCAACCATGTCGAACGAAACGCAGCCCACTTCCCCGCACTCGATGGATCGTCATCTCCACCAGATCGCCGCCCGCATTCACGGTTGGCGTGACGAGGCCGGATACACGCTTCAAGAGCTCGCTGATCGCAGCGGTGTCGCCGCGAGTACGGTGCACAAGATCGAGAAGAACCAGACGGTTCCGACGATCTCGGTGCTGCTCAAGATCTGCACGGCCCTCGGCCGCCGCCCCGACGAGTTGCTCGTCGAAGAGACCCCGGAGATCCACGCTTCCGTTCGCCGCAAGGCCGACAACCTGCGGGTGGGCAAGTTCGAGCGCACCGTCATCGAACAACTCGCTCCGAGCATCGCAAACGCCACGATCGACGTCTGGCGCGTGGTCCATCAGCCCACGGCGGGTTCGGGCGCCGACGAACGCAAGCTCTCCTACAAGGGCGAGCTGATCGTGCTCTGCGAAACCGGCCAGCTCACCTTCGTGATCGACGATTTCGAATACACCATCGAAGCCGGCGATTCGTTGCACTTCCGCACCGAGGTGCCCCATCGCTGGTTCAACTCGGGGAGCATCGAGTCGACGGCCATCTTCTGCGGCACGGTCCCGAAGAACATGGACATCGGCATCGACGCCCAGCGCGAACAGCTCGAGCGCGATGTACGGGCCCGCGGCGTCGTCATGTACGACGAAAAGGGCAACCCGAAGCCCGACGGCGAAGCTCAATAGCGGTTCTTCACTTCGAGGGAAGAACTCCCACCTGCGTCGGGGATGCGCTTCACCGCGAGCGAGATGCGGTTGTCCGCATCGAGTGCCTTCCAATACTGCTCGATCACCTCGGCGGGGGTGCCTGCGCAGGGCACGGCCAGGGGATCGCCCTCGAAGCTCGGTAGCGGTGAGCCGTCGGCCTGGTAGGTGGTGAGCAACCAGCCGCGTCCGGGCGCGGGGCGTGCGGGGCGGAAGGTCGTGCGGTCGGTCTGTTCGGGGTCGAGAGGGTTCGCCTTCAGGATGCTCAAGGCGAACGACGCGTTCGCGCCGCCCCCATCGGCCGGGCGGAAGTCGACGATGGCGCTGATGCGCGGCGTGTAGTTCGGCGCGTCGGGTTCGCGCTCGCGGGTGGCCAGCGCCGCGTCGAAGCTCCCTCCCGCAGCGAGGGCATCGTGGATCGTGCGGGTCTGGTCGCCGTTCGAGACGACATAGCTACCCGCACCCTGCTCGGAGCCATCGAGCATGGCCTCGTAGATGATGAGGCTCGGGTCTTCGACCTTCTCGAGGTCGACGGGTTCGGTGCGAAGCGTCGTGCCCTCCGCGACGAAGCGGCGGTTCCGGCTGTTTGGGCTGCGCCCCATGATGAAGTAGACGAAGAGCCAGGCGTCGTCGTCGCTGCTGCGTCCCACCACGAGCCCGCGGCCGGGGTAGGCGTTCTTCGCCAGGTGTCGCTCGAAATTCGCCGCGGCGCGTTCGTCGGGGGTCATGTCGGCTTCTCGCGTGAGTTCCACGTTGCTGTCCTTTGCGGCTGGGGCATCTGATTCGCACCGACTGAAGGCGGAGTCAAGAGCGACCTGCCGCGTTCAGTCGATGTGCTCCCAATCGTCGCCGTAGTGGATGAAGAGCTCCGCGCCGGGCTGGATGTTCCGCAGCGCGTGGAGCTCGAGGCCGATGAACTCCACGTTCGGATCGCTCGAATGGTTCAGGAAGCGCAGGGCATTCTTGCCCTCGATGCCGATCTCCTCACCATCTTCGTCGAGGGTCCAGAGCACGTGCATACCGTCCTTCTTCGTGGGTTCGCCCTCGAATGTCGCCACGTAGGCCCCGCGGCGGATGCGCTTGCGCGCGAACAGGCCGCGCCCGTGAATCGGGCTCGCGCCGACTTCGATACGTTCTCTCGCGCCCGGTCGCCCCAGACCGTATCGCTTGCCCATGTTCCCCCCTCCTGATGATCAGAAACGATCCGCCGGCCAGAACACCAGGGCGTCGCGCGGCAGGATGCGTTCGAGAAACTGCGCGGGCCCTTCGTCGGGAAACAGCGCGATGTCGAGGCGCCCGGCCAGCGCCTCGAGGTTCAGACAGCGAAGCATGGCGCTCGGGTCGGTCACGGGATGCGAAGTGAGGCCGCGGTGTTCGAGGGCCACGGTGAGTTGCAGATCGTCGAAGGCCGGCAGCATCACGGCGCTGCGAAGCTCGCGCGACGAAACACCCTGCGGTGCGAGGTCGTCGTTCTCGCGTTCGCAGAGCACGTCGGCGACGAGCGATGCCAGGGCCGAAGCGCCTTCTTCTATACGTCCGAGTTCGCTGATCGTGAGCACACCACCCAGCAGGGTACAGCGCGCGTAGGCCACCGTGGCCCCACCCTGTCGCGCCACCACGAACTCCTCGATCGGGTTGCCGGCGAGGCAGAGGCTCGCCTCCCAGGCCTCGTCGTCGCGTACCACCGTGCCGCTGCGCGAAGCCGAGTAGGCGGAATGAATCGCCTTTACCGCGGCGAGGTCACGATCGCGATCGAAGGGCGCGAACTCGATCTCCTGACTCTCGGGCAGGTCGTCCTTGGGCTTTGCGGCGTTGGGGTCGGCGCGTCGCAGGAGACTTCGCTCACTCGTCCACGACGCCCAACCGCGATCGGCGAAGAAGGCCTGTTGTTGGGCGTGGAGGAGCGAGATCTCCATGCCGCGCTCCACCATGGCGTCGACCGCGGCTTCGACGAGCAGGCTCGCGATCCGCTTGCCGCGGTGCTCGGGTAGCGTGAACAAAGCGCCGAGACCGCCGGTCGGAATTGCATGGCCGAGCACGCGAATGCGTCGCGGCAGGATCTGCACGCTGCCGAGCAGCACGCCACCATCTGCCGCGACCCAGACGTTCTCGTCCCGGTACGTCGGGTCGTAGTCCATGAAGCGGCGGAAGTAGTTCTTGCCGCGCCAACCGTCTGGAAGATCGAGGCCATCGAGCAGATCGAGCAACGTTGCGCGCTCGGTGTTGGCGAGGGTCCGGATCTCCATGGTGCGGGCAGTATATACGCGCAACTAACGATGGGCGCCGCCGCGAAGGCGCGAAAGTACGGAAGCGAAGTCATCGGGATCGGGGCTCTCGGCCGCGACCTCTTCGAATGCGACGCGCGCAGCGTGGAGCATGTGGCGGGGAGCCAGGTCGCGGGCGGGGTCGTCGGCATAGGTCGCATCGCCAAACAACGGATGACCGAGCGCGGCCAGGGTCGCGCGAATCTGATGCAGGAAACCGGTGCGCGGTGCCACCTCGACCAGCGTCGCGCCGTCGAGAGCCTCGAGCGGGCGGATACGCTGTACAGCCAGCCATATCCCTCGTGCCGCTTCCGACCCACCGACGGGCGGCAGCGGGACGACCTTCACACGCGCCGGGCGATGGCGCGCGACTGCGAGGCCCACCTCCTGCTCGAGGGGCGCTTCGAACCTGCCCGCGACGATCGCGCGGTAGCGCTTCTCCACGCGATGCGAACGAAAGGCCTCGCGCAGGCGCTCCCAACTCTCGCTCGTGGTGGCCACGAGCATCGCGCCCGAGGTGTCGACGTCGAGGCGATGCACGACACCGCTGCGAAGCCCCCGCTCTCCCACCCCCTGCACCTCGGGATACAGCGCCGCGACGGCGTTCATCACCGTGCCGGTCTCGTCTTCGACGAGGGGATGCACGGGCGCCCCCGCGCGTTTGTCGACGGCGAGCCAACCGCTTCCCCGCGCGAGCACCTTCACGATCGCGCTGCCGCCGGGCTCCGTCACGATGCGCTGATCCTCCGCGGCGCGGAAACCCTCGACCTCGACGCGCGCGCCGACCTCGAGCGTCCGCCCCTTGTCGCGCGCCGCCGCGGTTCGCCCATCGACCCGCACGCGACCGCGTTCGAGAAGGCGGCGCGCCTGGGCGCGGGAGGTTTCGAGGGCGCTCGCGAGGAA
>JANQEL010000004.1 GCA_028278345.1 Myxococcota bacterium | reverse complement strand
TGCAGCTTGCCGCGCAGCTCCTCCGCGAGGTCGCGTACCGGCCAGGGTTCGTCGCCCCCGCGAAACGCCAGCAGTTCTTCCTGGCCCTGCGCGGCGTGGACGCCGACGTAGCCCGCGGAGGCCGTGAAGATCCTGCCCGCGATGCCCTCCGAAAGCGGGCTGGCCAGGTAGACGTAGAGCGGACCCACGAGTTGGGGTTCTCCCGGGCGCAGCGAGCTGTCGCGCTGCAGATCGTTCAGGATCCCGCGCGCGTGAAGGTCGAGGATCTTCTCCTCATAGGCCGGCCCGGTGCTCAGACGGGTACGCGCGCCGGGGCAGATCGCATTCACGCGGACGCCGTGCTCGGCCAACTCGGCGGCCAGCGCAAAGCTCAGGCTGTTCACTCCACCCTTGCCCGCCGCGTAGCCGGTGCCCCCGTAGTAGCCGAGGTAGGCGTGGGAGCTGGTGTTGATGATCACGCCGCTGCCGCGTTCGACCATGTGCGGCGCTGCGTGGCGACACGTATTGAACGTGGCGGTGAGATGCGAATCGATCAGGTCGCGCCACGCCCCGGGCTCGATGTTCAGGATCGACGAACCATCGGGTTCGGCGATACCCGCGCAGTTCACCAGGATGTCGAGACGTCCGAACGATTCGATGGCGTGATCGACGAGCGCACCGGCGGCTTCGAAATCCGAGAGATCGGCCGCAAAGCCGGTCGCCTCATGCCCGCGGTTCGTGATCTCCTCGACGACGCCCGCCACCACGTCGTCGGTGCGACCATTCACGACGACCGAAGCCCCCTCCGCGGCGAGGGCGTGCGCCACCGCGCGCCCGATGCCACGGCTCGAGCCGGTCACGATGGCCGACCGGCCCGCCAGGAGATCTGCGTTCGGTGCTGCGTCTTCCCGGGGCACGAGTCGCCTTCTAGTTGGAACCATGTTCGGAGAGTTCGCGCGCGACCGAGGATCGGCACGCCTCGAGAAGTTCTTCGATCATCTCTTCGTCCGCCAGTGCACGCGCCAACACTACGCCACCGACACAGGTTGCGATCGAAGCGAGGGCGGCCGCTTCGGGGTCGGTGGCGCGCCCCGCGACCGAGCGGAACGCGTCGCGCATGTTCGCGAAGGCCCGCGTGAAGGCCCGGCGCGTTCGCACGGAGGAACGCGCGACATCCGCCGCGTTCGCGACCACCGTGCAACCGCGCGCCACGCGCTTGCGATTGCCGGGGCTGAGATAGAAGTCGAGGGCCGCGGACGCCCCGGCGAGGGGATCGTCGGGGGTCGTGCGGGCCGCCCGTTCGAGCTGCACGCCGAAGTCGAGCTCGCGCCCGACGTAGGCCGCGAAGAGATCGGCCTTCGACTTGAAGTGGGCATAGAAGCCACCGCGTGTGAGACCCGCCCCCGACATGATGTCGTCGATCTTCGCGGCTTCGTAACCCGCGCTGCGGAAGAGGGCGCCGGCGGAATCGAGGATGCGTTCGCGCGTCGCCTCGGTGTGCTGTTTCGAATAGCCCATGGCCTCCAGGATCCCCACTCCAGATATGTTGGCCATCATATTCTGGGCGATCTACCGAGGGATGAAACCCCGAGATCGAAGGATCTCCCGATTCCGCTCGACATCCCTCGAGCGCGCGAGGTGAACGATGGGCAAGGACCCGGGCATCGTGCTGTATCAATTCGCTTTCTCCCACTACAACGAGAAGGTCCGCTGGGCTCTCGACTACAAGGGCCTGCCCCGGCAGGACCGGCCGCTGCTGCCCGGTTTCCACGCTCGCACCGTCGCGAAGCGCTCCGGCGGGCCGACCACCACGCCGCTGCTCGAGGTCGGAGGCCGGGCCGTCCATGAGTCGGCTGACATCATCCGCGACCTCGAGGCGCGAAAGCCCACCCCCGCTCTCTATCCCGAGGAACCCGAAGCACGCGCGGAGGTCGATCGTTGGATCGAATGGTTCGACGACGAAGTCGGCCCCGCCGTTCGCCTCGCGCTCTTCCACGAACTGCTCGCGGACGCCGCCTACGCGGCCCGGATCTTCACGAGCGGCCGATCGGGCGTGAAGCCCGCCCTGTATCGCCGTGTGTTCCCGATGCTCGTTCCGATGTTGCGCAAGAAGATGTCGATCGATGAGGTCGCGGCCGGGCACGCCCGTGTCACGATCGATGATGCAATCGAACGCGTTTCGCGAGCGGTGCAGGCGACGGGCTATCTGGTGGGAGATCGCTTCACGGCGGCGGACCTCACCGGGGCGTCACTGCTATTCCCGCTTTACTTCCCGCCCGAGCACGAGTTCCCCCTGCCGACACCGCGATCGCCCGCCATCGAGGCCTGGCTCGCGCGCTGGCAGAACGCTCCGGTCGAGCCCTGGGTGCGGGAGATGTTCGCCAAGTACCGCTAGGCGCCCTTGCCCTCGAGGGCGACCGCGAGCCCCGAATACTTCGGCTGATCGATCGCGAGCTGGTTCGCGGCCGTGTTGCGCAGGTGGTCGGCGAGCCCATCTCGATCGAGGGCGATCGATCCATCGCGCAGTCCATCGCACAAGCGTCGGCGCAGCGTTTCGAGATCCTCGTCCGAGTCGAAGAGCTTGCACAGTCGCTCGAGTTCGCCGCGCAGATGGGCGGGCCCGAGTGCGAGTTCGCGCTGCACGATGTCGAGGGAGTTCGAGGCCACCAGGGCCAGGAAGCTGTTGCGCCCTTCGAGTGCGCCGCGCGCATCCTCGCGCAGGAAGTCGCGAACACTCGCGATCAACTCGTCCACCCGCGGCATGTCGACCGAACTCGCGGGCGTTTCGGCTTCGACCAACTCGACGGGGCCGGGGATGATCAGGTTCGCGCAATCGACCTGGCACTCGGAGCTGCGCCGCGCGATGCCGGGGCGTTCGACCGTCTTGTCGGCACCCGCGCGCCAGAAGGCGGCCATGCTGAGGCTCGAAGCCGCCCACCAGAAGGAGCCGAAGACCTCCCAGAAGTGCACATGGGCCGGGTCGATGCGCTGGCCCGAGACGCTCTCGTACCCGTCGAGCAGTTGTTCGAGATCCCCGAAGCCGCCGACCCGAAGCTCGTGACGACCGAAGCGCCACGAGTTGGTGCAGATCCAGCCGAGATCGCGGATCGGATCACCGAGATGCGCGAGCTCCCAATCGAGCACGGCGACCACGCCTTCAGGCGCCACCATCACGTTGCCGTTGCGGAAGTCGTTGTGGACGAGGCGCGGCTCCATCTCCTCGGGGAGATGGTCGAGCAACCAGCGCGCGGTGTAGTCGATCATCGGCATCGCGGTGTCGAAGCTCTGGTAGCGGTTCCACACCTCGGTCACGTAGTCGCGCGTCGATACCGTCGCGAGCTTCTGGTCGAGGCCCGCGGCCTTCGGGTCGATGCCGTGGATGCGCGCGAGCACCTCGCCGCACTCGAACGCCAACTTCGGGCGCACGGCTTCGAGCTCGGGGGAGCGCAGGATCTTGCCGCCGACGGTTTCGCCGTCGAGCCACTCCATCACGAAGCCCTCGCCGAGGCCTTCGTCTTCTTCGAAGACGTGGTGGATCTCCGGCTCGGGCACCCCGGCCTCGCGCGCGATGCGAAACAGCTCGGCTTCGACCGCGAGCCCCGGCCCCTGGCCCGTGCCCCCCACGCCCTTGGCGGCACGCCGAACGGCGAGAGTGCGGGGGCCCTGCGCGGTCTCGATTTCGACGCGATAGGTCTCCTGGCTCGCCCCACCGGAAAGCCTGCGCGCGGAGCCGAAGGAGCGGAAACCGGGGATCGTTCGCTCGAGGCAGGAGGCGAGGCGTTCTTCGAAGTCGGTCATCTCGTTCGCTGTCCTTTCCCGCGGAACTCTAGCGCCCGAACCGCCGATTCTCGTGGTGGCGCGCCGCCCGCCGTCCGTGCAACATCCGTGGTTCCCGACTTCGGAGGTCCCCCCATGTATCCCGGCCACTGGGCAACCGTTCATCCCGAGAAGCTCGCCATCGTGAACAGCGTCACCGGCGAGGGGCGAACCTATCGCGAACTCGACGATCGCTCGAATCGGTTGGCCCAGCTGCTCCATGCCCAGGGGCTGCGGCGCGGCGATCACATGGCGCTCTTCATGGAGAACAACGTCGCCTACTTCGACGTCGTCTGGGCCGCCATGCGTTCGGGCCTCTATCTCACCGCGGTCAACCGCTACCTGACCGCCGAGGAGGCGGGCTACATCGTCGACGACTGCGAAGCCAAGGTCGTCGTTTCATCCCGAGCGATGGGCGAAGTCGCAGAAGGCATTCCCGCCCACGCACCCCGCTGCGAACGCTGGCTCGCGCTCGGGGGCGAAGTCGAGGGCTACGAAGATCTCGACAAGGCGATGTCGGAGTTCCCCGCTGAACCCCTCGCGGAAGAACCCGCCGGAGGGTTCATGCTCTACAGCTCCGGCACCACCGGTCGACCGAAGGGCATCACCCGGCCGCTCCCCGACAAGGGTGTCGCGGAGAACGGCAAGGCGGGCAGCGGTCTTCATCAGGCGCTCTGGGGCTTCGACGAGAACACCATCTACCTCTCTCCCGCGCCGCTCTACCACTCGGCGCCCCTGGGCTTCTGCACGGCGGCGCAGATCAGCGGTGGCACCGTGGTGATGATGCCGAAGTTCGATCCGCGCGGTTCGCTCCAGGCGATCCAGGACCATCGCGTCACCCACAGCCAATGGGTGCCCACGATGTTCTCGCGCATGCTCAAACTCGATCCGAGTGAGCGCGAGGGCTTCGATCTCTCCTCCCATCGCTGTGCGATCCACGCCGCGGCCCCGTGCCCGCGCCCGGTGAAGCAGCAGATGCTCGAGTGGTGGGGCGACGTCATCTACGAGTACTACGCCGGCACCGAAGTGAACGGCTTCACCCACATCACACCCCAGGATTGGCGCAACAAGCCGGGCACGGTGGGCAAGCCGATTCTCGGCGTGATCCATGTCTGCGACGAAGAGGGGAAGGAGCTCCCCACCGGCGAAGCGGGCATCATTTACTTCGAACGTGACCACGTGCCCTTCCGCTATCACAACGACGAAGAGAAGACGCGTTCTTCCCAGCACCCCGAGCACGAGAATTGGTCGGCGCTCGGGGACGTCGGCTACGTCGACGAGGACGGCTATCTCTTCCTCACCGATCGCGCGACCTTCATGATCATCTCGGGTGGCGTCAACATCTATCCCCAGGAGATCGAGGACGCCCTGATCATGCACCCCAAGGTCGCCGACGTGGCGGTCGTGGGCGTGCCGAACGAGGAGATGGGCGAAGAGGTGAAGGCCGTGGTGCAGCCGGCCGAGGGCGTCGAAGCCGACGAGGACCTCGAAGCCGAAATCCTCGCCTACGCCCGCGAGCACATCGCCCACTACAAGTGCCCGCGCAGTGTCGACTTCGAAGCCGAACTGCCCCGCCTCCCCACCGGCAAGCTCTACAAGCGATTGCTCAAGGATCGCTATTGGGGCAAGCACGACTCGCGCATCGTGTAGTTCGGGTGTAGTTCAGGCGTCGAGGCGGTAGGCGTCTCCGTCGCGAACGATGCGTCCCGCCGTATTGCCCGCGAAGTGCGTGCCGATGACCAGCGTCGGCGTGTCGGCGTAGCGTGAGACGAAGTCGCGCCGCGTCGCCTGCGCCTGTTCGGAGTCGCTGTCGGCGTTCGAACCCCAATGGGGGTTCGCGATCTGCGAAGGGTGATGCATCAGATCGCCGGTGATCACGGCCTGCTCCCCACGACTCGAGATGCGCACCGAAACGTGTCCGGGGGTGTGGCCCGGAGTCGGCTCGAGGGTGATCTCGTCACAGATCTTCGCGTCGGTGGTCACGAGGTCGACGAGGCCTGCGTCGAAGATCGGCTGCACCGAATCGGCCACCACCGCCGCCTGCTCGCCCTCGGATTCGTTCTTCCAGTGTTCCCACTCGGTTTCGGCGATGAGGTAGCGGGCGCTCTCGAAGGTGGGCACCCAGCGCTCCCCCGTCCAGCGCGTATTCCAGCCGACGTGGTCGACGTGCATGTGGGTGCAGACCACGGTGTCGACCGCTGCGACGCCGGGCCCCGCCGCCTCGAAGCGATCGAGGAAGTCGGTCTGCATCATGTTCCAGCCCTTGATGCCGCGCTTCTTGTCGTTGCCGATGCAGGTGTCGACCACGACAGTGCGCCCCGGCGTCTCGATCAACAGCGCATGCACGCTCGCCACGCCCTCACCCCGTTCGTCGACGTAGGGGCCGATCCAATCGATCTGCTTCAGGTTCTCCGCAGTGGCGTCGGGGATCAGCCACTTGAGGCCAGGGGCTTCGAGCTCCTGGATGCGCGTGACGCGCACGTTGCCGACCTGCCATCTCAACATCGAACGAGTCTCCTCACTTCTGGCGTTGAAGGGACTCAAGATAGTTGAGGATGGCGTTGATGATGTTGCGTTTGGTCATCTCGGGGGTCGGGTTCGGATAGCCCTCGCCGAGCCGGCGACCCCAGATCGGCATCTCGCGGCTGCCGTGGGCAAGCAGCGGGCGCCGCCCGTCGATGTACTCGCGAAGTTTCGCGCGGGGCAGGGGACTTCCGTGGCGCTCGGTGAGGGTCGTGAGATCGGTCGGCGCCACCTTGAGGATGGGCACCACCAGGCCGGCCCCGTCCGCGAAGACGCCGTGACAGACCGCGCAGTACTGCCGGTATTCGGCGTAGCCCACCTCGTCTGCGTTCGGGCCCTGGGGTGCAGCGTCTTCGGCGGTGGCGTGGGGCGCGGCCATCGAGGCCAATGCGATCGCCGCCAGGGTGAAGAAGAGGCCAGTGGTTCGTCGGATCCGTCGCATTTCGATTCTCCATTCGTCCTTGCGTCGATCGGGGCCCCAACCTGTTCCCGAGCGGGCCGGGAACAAGTCTACCGGGCCGAGTCGCGTCGACAGGGGCCGATTCAGCGGGGCGCATCGCCACGCCGCGGATGGCTCGCAGGTGTATGTTCCCGTTGACCCACGCTCGTGTGGAACTACCCGTTTATCGAGAGGAGAGCTTCGATGTCGATTCAGGTTCGAGAGATCATGGCCACCGGCGTGCACACGATTTCACCCGACCTTCCCCTGGCCGAGTTCGAGGAACGCACGATCGAGTGCGGCGTGGCGGGGTTTCCCGTGGTCGCCGCCGATAAGTTGGTGGGCATCGTCTCGCGTTCGGATGTGGTGAGAACACTGGCGGTCGAGCGTACCTACGAGGGGCAGTTCGAAGACGCTTTCGGTTCGAACGCGGCCGAACCCGAATCGGCGGCCAAACTCGTCGCCGAGGCCGGCGCCCGCATCGGCGCGCGGCTGTCGAAGCTCAGCGTGAAGGACGCCATGCGCTCCCCGGTCGAAACCGTCGAGCCCGATCATTCCATCGAGGAAGCGGCGAAGCGAATGCGCGACCGCCGCGTGCACCGGCTGCCCGTGGTCGAAGACGGGCGCGTGGTCGGTATCGTCTCCGCATTGGACATCGCGAAGCTCGTCGCGGAGGGGCGTCTTGGAGCCCGCTGAACCGGTCGAAGGAGGAGCGAAGGGACATCGCGTGATCGCGGTGGCGATCATGATCGTCTTCGGTCTCCTCATGTGGTGGCGATGCGGCTGACGGTCAGGCAGGCCAAGCGCCTGATCACCCTCGTCGTGGGCGGATCGATCGTCTTGATCGGCATCGCGATGCTCGTCCTGCCCGGTCCGGCCATTCTCGTGATTCCGTTCGGGATCGCGATCCTGGCGGGTGAGTTCGCCTGGGCGCGGCGACTTCGTCGTCGCGTCGAAGAACTCGCTTCGACGGTGACGGGTGGCGAAGTCGATGACGTCGATTCAGCCCGTGATCAGGACGCCGAGGCGATAGATCAGCAGCCCCGACGTGGTGACCACCCCGACTAGGGGGACGAAGCGCGGCACTTCGAAGACCGCACGCGGGCAGTCGCTCTTCCCCTTGAGGCGCCACAAGGCGAGGTTCACGCTCGCGAAGACGAGCAGCGTGACGACCGAGGTGCCTTCGGCCAGCGGCGCGAGGGGAAAGCCGGCGGCCAGGGTGAACACCACCGCGCCCACCATCAGCGTCGCGACGTGAGGAGTCTGGGTTCGCGCGTGCACGCGCGCGAGCATCCCGGGGAGTTGTCCGCGACTCGCGAGTCCGTACAGCACACGTGACGCCATGATGAGCTGGATCAGCGCGCCGTTGACCACGGCGAGCACGCCCACGGCACCGATCACCGCTGGGGAACCGCCGGAGGTGCGTTCATACACCAGCGCGAGCGGAGCGCCGCTCTCCGCGAGTTCGGCCGGTGCCACGGCGAGCACGCAGATCGAAGCCAGCAGGAGATAGAGCACCGTGGTGACGACGAGCGTAATGACGATGCCCAGCGGCAGGACACGCGGTGCGTCGCGTACCTCTTCGGCGACGTTCACCATGTCTTCGAATCCGAGGAAGGCGTAGAAGGCGAGCAGGGCCGCGACGGCGACGCTGGGCCAGATGGCCGGGTCGCTCATCGCCAGCAGCTCGCCCGCGTGCGCGGGGATCTCCCCGAAGTGGCTGCGCGCCGCGTAGATCACGACCACCAGGCCGGCGACTTCGATCAGCGTGAAGACGCCCGCGAGCGTCACCGACTCGCCGACCCCCCAGACCGCGATCCCGACCATCGCCGCGACGAAGAGCGCGATGCAGACGATCTCGGGCGGCGCGGCGAAGGTTGCGAGATAACCCACGAACCCGCGCGTCATCACGGCGGCCGAGACCGACCCCGCCGTCGCGACCAGGAGCCCCACGATGCGTGCGTAATCCTTGCTGTCGAAACCCTCGCGCACGTACGCCGCTTCCCCCGCACTCTGGGGAAAGCGCGCGACGA
>JANQEL010000030.1 GCA_028278345.1 Myxococcota bacterium | reverse complement strand
GCGGCGATGATCTTCTACGTGCAGTTCGACGTGCCGACCTACGACCAATGGGTCGCGCTGAACGACATGACGAGCGCCTTCGAGTGGCACCGGCGCTTCCTGCAGGTGTTGCAGTGGAAGGCGCCCGGGAAGCGCTGGGCGCTCAAGTCACCGCAACACCTTTGGCACATCCAACACGTGCACCGCGAGTACCCCGACGCGCTCTTCGTGCAGACCCACCGCGATCCCGTTCGGGTGCTGGTCTCGATCAGCAGCCTGGTGGCGACCCTGCGGCGTCTCTCGAGCGATCACGTGTCGCTTCCCGAGATCGCGCGCTACTACGCGATGGCCCTCGCCCAGGCCTACGATAATACGATCGATTACCGCGAGAGCGGGGCGTTGCCCGCCGCGCAGGTCGTCGACCTCCACTTCCGCGACTTCGTGGCCGACCAGGTGGGCACCGTGCGACGCGCCTACGAGCATTTCGGCCTGGAGCTGTCGAGCGAAGCCGCGGGTGCCATGCAACAGTTCCTCGACGACAATCCCGCTGACAAGCACGGCAAGCACTTCTACAGCTTCGCCGACACCGGACTCGACGAAGCCGAAGTGCGCAAGGGCTTCGAGCGCTATCAGCGCCACTTCGACATCGCAGTCGAGTCCGTATAGAACTCCCGTCGCTACGCGCTGCGCTGACTCTCTGGCGTATACCGCACGCGCATCTCGGCGACGGAGCGCACGAGGGCGTGGGGCACGACCCTGGCGCCACCATCGCTGAACTCCATGTCGGGCAGGCGTCGGAGCAGCTCGGCGAGGGCCACGCGGAGTTCCATGCGCGCCAGGTTGGCGCCGAGGCAGAAGTGGGTGCCGATGCCGAAGGCGAGGTGGTGCGGCTTGCGGCGGATGTCGAAGCGATCGGGGTCGGCGAACTCGTCGGCGTCGCGGTTGGCCGAGGGGTAGACCATCAGCACCTTCTGACCCTCGGCGATGGCCTTGCCGCCGAGTTCGGTGTCGCGGGTCGCCGTGCGCGCGAAGCTGCGAACGGGGCTCACCAGGCGAAGCATCTCTTCGATGGCGTCGGGGATGAGCGAGGGATCGTCGATCAACTCCTGGCGGATGTCGGGATGCTGGATCAACAGATCCATCGCCCCCGAGAGGCCGTTCCGGGTGGTCTCGTTGCCGGCGACCATCAGCGTGACAAGCAACATGATGAGTTCGTCGTTCGCCATCTCGATCTGCTCGACGTCGACGTTGCCGTGAGTATTGGCGACATCGAACTCTTCGAGGGCCCCTGAATCCTTGGCGCCGACCAGGATGCTCACGAGGTCGTCCTGGGGGTTCTCGCGACGATCCTCGATGATCTTGCTCACGTAGGTCGAGTACTCGACGAAGGCCTGGCCGGCCTTCGCCATGATCTCGGGATCGTCGAAGTTGCCCTGGCCGGCCATCATGGCGTCCGACCAGCGATGGAAGTCGCGGCGATCCTCCTTGTGGATGCCGATCATCTCGGCGATCAGCAGGAGGGGCAGGGGAACCGCGATGTCCTCGACGAAATCGCACTCTCCCTGTTCGGCCACGGCGTCGATCGCATCGGTGGTGATCTCGCGGAAGGCCTCTTCGAGCTTCTTCACCATGCGGGGCGTGAAGCCGCCGCGAATCAGGTTGCGTAACATGGTGTGGCGCGGCGCGTCCTCGTCGATCAAGCCCTGACGCACCGTGATGCCGGGCAGGATGCCCTGGCCCGAACAGAAGATCTCCGGGTTCTTCGAGACATAGGAGACATCGGCGAACTTCGACACGATGAAGAGCTGACTCTTCTCGCTCCAGTAGACCGGATCGTTCTCCCGCAGCCAGCGCATGCGGTCGTCCATGCCTTCCTGCCAGTTCTCGCTCTGGGTCCAGTCGATGTCGATTTCGATATCGATGTCGTCTCGGTTCATGATTCCCTTCATGCCTCCCTCGCGTTTTGTCTGGAGCGCGGCGCAGTGTAGTACGGTGGATTCGATGATTGCTCGGAGCGAAATGGTCGGTACGTCGAGTCTGGTCGCCCGCGGTTTGCGCGCGGGGGTCGAGATCGGTGTCGATCGCATACGCGAGTCGTTCGGAGGCGCCTTGCCGCGAACGAGTGATCAGCTGGCGGAAGCGTGTGTTCTCGAAGCGTTGTTGCACGAGGCGGCGCCGGCCTCGGGCCGGACTCTGCCCCCGGTCACGCGAGCAGGTTTCAGCGGGCACGTGTTCGAGAGCAGCAACTGCACCAACTTCCTGGTCGACGTCGAGTTCGATTCACCCCCGAACGCGAGTCTCTCTCGAACCCTCCTCCCAACCCTGCTCCCAACCCTCCCCCGAACCCTCTACGCGAAGCTCCCGTGCGCCGAGTTCGCCACCCGCGCGTTCGCGAACGCTGTCGGTTTCTGGGAAACGGAGGCCTTCTTCTGTTCGCAGCTCGCGCATCGCATGCCGGTTCGGGTGCCGCGCGTCCACGCGGTGGCGCAACGCGGGAGCCGCTTCGTGCTGCTGCTCGAAAATCTCACCGAAGATCCGAGCGTTCGCATGTTCATCAATCGCGACATGGCGGCCGGCACCGATCCGGAGCGTTCGGCTCGTTGCCTGCGTGCGCTGGCGAAGGTGCACGCGGCGTTCTCGGATCTCTCGCCGGTTGCACGCGAGGAACTCTTCCCCACGCGCCTCCACACCTATCTCGCGCCGGGAGGCGCAGCGCGCAGCCGGGCGCTGAACGCCGCCGCGATCGGCGCGACCCATCGACGCGCTCCCGATCTGTTCGGCGCCGAACACGCGGCGCTGTGCCGCCGCGCAATCGCGAAGTGGGACGCGCTGATGGAGGCCTGGTATGGCGTCCCCCTCACCCTGATCCACGGGGATAGCCACCTCGCCAACTGCTTCGAGTACGACGCACCGGAGGGTCGCCGCGTTGGCCTGATCGACTTCCAGGGCCTGCAGTGGTGCGGGGCGGTGCGCGACGTGCAGTACCACCTCTCGAACTCCCTCGAACCCGATGTACTCGCCGAGGCCGAAGACGAACTGATCGATGGCTATCTCTCGGCACTGGCGGAGTACGGTACGACGATCGAGGGCGATGCAGCCCGCGATCAGTACCGCGCGTACTCGTTCCAGACCCTGATGGTGGCCGCGGTCTCACTCGGCCTCGGCTCACTCACCGAGCGTGAAGACACCGTGCGCACGGTGCTGCGTCGCAGCGTGGCGTCGATCGAACGCCTGGGCTTCGCCGACTGGCTCGAAAGCCTATGAGCGCCTTTTCCCGCTCCGCGCCCCCGCTCTACTCTTCGTAGGTGTCCTTCGTGCGCGGCCGTCCGCCGGGCCCGCTGTACGCCACACCGAAACCCGGCATCGTCTTCCACTCGACGGTCTCCATCGAGGCCAGGGCCTTCTTCCACTGCTCGATCAGCACATCTTCGGCTGCGTAGTCGAAGGGATCTTCGAGCATCTTCTCCTGCTCCGGCGTGAGCGGATTGGCGACCAACCACTTTGCCGTGCGCACGACGGCTTCGCGCGGCGGAACGAGATCGCGATAGCCGAAATCGCGCTGCATCGTCGTCGTGTCGAGCACCCGGTGCGTCGTCTCGGGTTGGGTGATCAACGGGCGTGCGGGAACCGCCAGCTCCCACGGCATGTTGATGATCTCGAGCGGGTGATCGAGGCCCTTCGCAATCAACTCGACCACGGTGCGCAAGGTCAAGACCTCGCTATCGGCCGCGTTGTAGATCTGCCCGTAGGTGTTCGCGGGGTTGTCGATCGCGAGCAGGATCGCGTGGGCGAGGTTTTCGTTGTAGCCGAAGTGATGGAGCGTCTGGCCACCGTCGGGCAGGATGATGTGGGGGCGCCCATCGAGGATGCGGCGCACGATCATCCACTCACGCGGCAGCGGCTGGCGTTCGCCGTAGACGAACGGGTAGCGGAAGTGGGTGGCTTCGGGCTGATGGCGAAGCACGGCTTCTTCGGTGAGCACGATGCGATAGCCCTTGGTGTCGAGCTGCTCCTCGCGCACCACGGGGCCGTCGACCGGCGTCGGCACGGGCATTCCGGGCGGATCGAATGCGTAGGGGTTCATGTACCCCTTGAGCGCCGGAAAGCCGCCGATCGAAACGAAGCGACCGACCCGACCCGAGAGCAGCTCGGCGATCTTGCGCAGACGCCCATACGCCGCGACGCAGAGATCCCACTCGCGCCCGGCGAACACCTCGGCCAGCGCTTCGGGGTCGTAGACGTCGGCGTGGATGTGCACCACCTCGTCGGGGGTCTGCGGGACTTCGTTGCGCCCGCTGTGGAGCATCTCGACCTCGTAGCCGCGATCCACCAACCCCTGCACGATGGGCACCCCGGTGGGGCCGGTCCCGCCGATCATCAAAGCTCTCATTGCGCCTACGGTACCGCTACTGCACCCCTACGGAACCCCTACTCGGAGGGAGCGGGGAAGGGCTGCGGATCCTCCACGATGTCATCCCAGCGATCCGGCCGCAGGATGAAGTCGCGCGCCCACTCGTTCAGCAGCACACCGTTGGCGTCCTGGCTGTAGAAGAGCGGCGTCTGCAGGGCGGTGTGCGAGATGTCCCCCGACACGATGAAGCGCTTGTAGCGGTCCGGGTGGAGGTCGTTCAGCACGCCGTGCCCCTCGATCACGAGTTCGCGGAAGCGAAACGGGTCGAAGAGCAGTCCCAGGAAGAAGCGGTTCGTCTCGTCGAAATCCGTCTCGTAGATCGCCTCGCGAATCGTGTTGTCGTTGGCCAGGCGCCACTTGATGACCTCGGTCGCATCGCCGGCTTCGTCGCATTCGGTGCAGCTGTCCGGATAGAACTTGCCGAAGTCCCAATCCGCGGCGCGCGCGTCGATATCGCCCAGGGCGTCGGGGTTCACGGTCACGGGACCCGCGTCGTTGAAGACCGTCATCTTGTTCCAGCGGCCGTAGGTCTTGCGTGCCAGGAAGGGCGTGAAGCCCGCGACCCCGACGCCACCGGCACTCGACCCGGCCATCGTGATCCACTTGGCGTTCGGGAAGTGCGCCTTTGCGACGTCCATGCCCGCCGATTGGTTGCGCAGGCCACGGTGGTGGCGAACCGGGGCGTAGGGGAAGTCCGGATCGACGACCGCGTTGTCACCCGTGTGCACCGAACCGTCGCAGTAGGGCATGTAGACGATCGAGTGATCCTTGAAGATGTTCGCCGGGTTGTCGAAATCCCAGATGCCGACTCGCGGTGACGGCGGTTCCTGGTCTTCGGCCAGGACGTTGCAGAAGTAGAAGCCCTGCCAGCACGCACCGCCGCCCTGCAGGAAGATCAGCAGGCGCTTCGAATGACCTTCGCGGGTGAACACCGAGTAGGGCGTGCCCGCAATGCAGATGGGCCCGTCGCCGCCGTCGGGATCGAAGGTGTGCTTGGTCCAGCCGTCGCCGACGTCTTCGGACGAGACGGGTTCGTACTCACCGAGATACTTGAACACCCCGGCTTCATCGAGTTCTTCGAGGGCTTCGTCGCTCAGTCCGTGGTTGGCCTTGCCGCCACCGGCGTGGGCCGTGAATGCGACGAAGGAGAGTGCGATCACCGCGATCGCGAGGAGTCGAGCATTGAGTTGCAACATCCGTGTCTGCTCCTGGCTGAGTGGGTTCGAACCGGGGCTGCGAGCCAGCGCGGGCGCGCAGCCTGCATCGTGTCACAATGACACGCACCCAACCCGGCGGCAATCGGGTTCTGCGATCGCGATGCGATAGGCAACGGTCCGGTCCAACACTGCGAAGCGTCGACCCAATCTTTCGCTTGGGCCTACGTCGTTTCTCCGCGCAGCACGAGTTCGACGGCCGTGCCGGGCATGCGATCGAGGATCTGGACTTCCGCCCCGATGCGCTCGGCGCGTCGATGGATGTGCACGAAACCGCGCCCGCGACTCTCTCCGTGCTCCGTCCCGTGCTCCGTCCCGTGTTCCGTGCCGCGCTGCGTCGCAGCATCTCCGATCCCCACGCCATCGTCTTCGAGGCGGATCACGATGCCGCCGTCTTCGCGAGTGCGCGTTCGCAGGGCGATCTCGTTCGCGTGCCCGTGTTCGATCGCGTTCGCGACGGCGGTCTGGATAATGCGCGCGATGTCGAGGGCCATCTCGGGGTTGTAGTCGGCCGGGTTGTCGATGTCGCGGGCATCCCACACGAGCTTGAGGCCGGCAGCGTGGATCGGGCGTTCCAATTGATCGCGCAACATGCCGAGCAGGGTTGCGAGATCGGCATGTGGATGATCGAGGGAGTACATCACGAGCCGCATGTCCTGCAGCGCGCGGCGCAACCCCTCGCCGACCTCTCCGCGCGGTACGTCGGAGTTTTCGAGCATGACCAGGGCCGAAGCGATCTGCCCGCCGGTTCCGTCGTGGAGCTCCTCGACCATGCGCGAGCGCTCGTGCTGGATGGCGCGCTCGCGTTCGAGTTCGGAGAGCCGCTCGTAGTTGGCGGCGAGCTCGCGTTCGCGCTCGGCGACGCGGTCTTCGAGGGTGGCGGTGAGGATCTCCGACGTATCGAGAGCCGAGATGTAGCGCCGCACGAAGATCCACGCGAAGAGCGTCGAGCTCACCCCCACCGCGAGCATCGCCACCGGATCGTGGGTGCGGGGAAGCAGGCCGCCCTGCACCAGAAGATCGTGGGTGCCCGCGAGGATGAACACCGTCATGGCCGCGCTCACGAAGGGCTGCTCGGGGCGCGCACCGTGCAGCTGCTCACGCGCGACGATGAACAGCGGATACAGACCCAAGAGGATCATCGTGCCGAACAGGGGTGGGCGAAGCGCGATCTGCATCGGTCCCTCGGGCACGAAGATGCGGGTCGAGAAGGCGAACAACCCAAAGGCGAGGAAGCCGAGTTCGACGCGGGGCCTCTCGATGTCGTGGAGCCGGTGTACGAGGATCACCAGGATCGCGAGCATCATGCCGTTGCCGATGTAGGTCGTCGGCGGGTGCGGCACGGGCTGATCGAAGGTCACGATGTTCCACATGCTGAGCGAAACGAAGAAGGTGAAGATGCCGAGCCACAGCGCCACCCGGTCCTGCCGCCGCAACATCCACGCGGCGAACAGTGCGAGAGAAAAGGCGAAGACCGCGACCGCCACGATGCGCCAGACCGAAACGACCCAGAGGTTGCGCACGTCGTGGTGGGTGTCGAGCAGCGAAGAAGGCCCGAGCCACGCCGGGCCCATGTAGCCCATGCCCGCCGGCGCCACGAGTTCGACCTCGATCACGACCTCTCCCGCCGAAAGCGTTTCGAGGGGAACTCGAAGCAGGTACGGCATCAAGCGATACGAGATGTCACCGCTTACCGCGTAACCCCGCGACTCGGTCGGGATCTCGATGCCGTTCACGCGCAGGGTCCGCGGCGGGAGCGAACGCGGCAGGTAGAGGGACCAGGCGACGTCGGGGGTGCGTTCGACGTCGATGCGCAGGCGATAGCTCGCCTCGCCGAAGGTCGGGTCTTCGCGCCAGTCGTGGGGAAGGGGAATCGAGCGGGCGGGCCGCCCCTCGACCAACAGTTCGGCGCTCTCGATCCCGGGGAGGTCTTTCGGCACGCCGAGCGGGTTGCGATGCGCGCGGATCACCGCCGCGACGAGGGCCGCGATCAGGAGAACGAGGAGCGCGCTGCGAACCAGCGAGGCCATGCTGCGAGCATAGTGAGAATGAACACGCGGGCGAAAACGCCTGTCTGCTTCCTTCTCCCATCCCCCTCCCCACCCGCGCGTCCCCCGACGAGGGGACACGACTCGGCGAAACCCCTCGCGCTAGGCTGGCACCATGGTCGACGCGTCCCACCTGCCACGCATCCTGATCGTCGAAGACGACGAGCCCATGCGACGCCACCTCGAAGGCGCCGTGGATGGCCACCGGAGCCTCGAGCGCATCGGTAGCTTCGGCAACGTGACCGACGCGCTGGCCTTCCTGGAGGCGACCCCGCCCGACGTCCTGGTCACCGACCTCGGCCTGCCCGACGGCAGCGGCCTCGAGATCATCCGCGCCCTGCGCAAGCGCGCCCCCGAAGCCCTCGCCCTGGTCGTCACCGTGATGGGCGACGAAAAGAGCGTGATCGAAGCCATCCAGAACGGCGCCCGCGGCTACCTGTTGAAGGACGAACCCGTCGACGCGATTGGGACGTCGATCACGTCGCTGCTCGAGGGGGGCTCACCGATCAGCCCCGCGATCGCGCGCTACCTCCTAACACGTGTCCAGGCTGATCCCACCACCGAAGACGGCGAAGCCGAGCCCGAGAAGCCCTCCCTCAGCGAGCGCGAGTACGAAGTACTGAAGCTCGTGGCCAAGGGCTTCCGCTACCCCGAGATCGCCAACTTCCTCGACATCTCGACCCACACCGTCACCACCTACGTGCGCCGCATCTACGGCAAGCTCGAGGTGAGTTCGCGCGGCGAGGCGGTGTATGAAGCCGTCAACCTGGGGTTGCTCAAGCTCGACGAATGAGGCTTCGTTGGGGTTCGCAAGAAGAGCCCCGGAGGCCCCATGCCGATTCGCAACGTGTTCGAGCACACCAAGGAAATCTCGGCGTCGATCGAGAATCTCGAGGTCGCAGACCTGAAACGCGAGATGGAGAGCAACCCCGACCTGCTGTTGCTCGACATCCGCGAGATCCAGGAGCTCGTCCTCAAGGGCACGATCGCGAAGTCGAAGCACGTGCCCCGCGGCATGCTCGAGTTCTGGGCCGATCCGGCGAGCCCCTACGCGCGCGACTACTTCCACGAGGAAGCGCGCATCGTCGTCTTCTGTGCGGGCGGCGGCCGCTCGGTCTACGCCGTGAAGGCCCTCGAGGAGATGGGCTTCCAGAACGTCGCCCATCTCGCGAGTGGCTTCGGGGGTTGGGAAGCCGCCGGCGAACCGATCGACGACTACGCCGCGCGAAGTCGCTGGGTGCAGAAGTAGTTCGCTTCGCCAGCTTCGCTCAGACGTCGGCTTTCACGAAGTCGACGACGATGTTCGCAAGCTCTTCGCCGCGACCTTCCTGCAGGAAGTGCCCGCCGCCCTGGATCGTCGTATGCGGTTGACCCTTCGTTCCCGGGATGCGCGCTTGCAGCACCGCGTCGGCTCCGGCCGTGACCGGGTCGTTGTCGCTGAACGCGCAGAGGAAGGGCTTCTCCCACTGTTCGAATACCTTCCAGGCTTCGAGATTCGCGGGGAGTGAGGGATCGTCCGATAGGGTCGGCACCTGACTCGGCATGGCGCGCGGGCCCATCTTGAACGAGGGGTCGGGGAAGGGCGCCTCGTAGGCGGCGACTTCTTCGGGCGTGAGAGTACGGCCATCGACCGAACCCGCGATCAGGAGCGAGACCGGCGGATCTTCCGTTTCCCACGTCCACTTCTGCCAGTAGGCGAAGGTGCGTTCGGGAAACTCGGGGTTGGGGTTCGAGATGTTCTGCATCATCTCTTCCATGGCGACGGGCTTCGGGTCCGCTCGGAACTTGCGCACATGCTCGGCGCGTTCTTCGGATACGTCGACCGGCGCGGGAAGCCCGCTGTTCGCGATCACCACACTCGCGAAACGTTCGGGGTTCTCGGCCACCATGCGCAAGCCGATCAAGCCGCCCCAATCCTGACCCACGAGGGTCGCGCCGCTGAAGTCGTTCGCGCGGAGCCAGGCGTTCATCCAATCGACCTGTCGCTGGTAGCTGAAGTCCTCGCGTCGGCTCGGTTTGTCCGAACGACCGAAGCCCACGAGATCCGGCGCGATCGCGCGCAGACCCGCCTGCGCGATGATCGGAATCATGTGTCGGTAGAGGTAGCTCCACGTGGGTTGGCCGTGCATCAGCAACACGGGCGTGCCATCGCGCGGACCTTCGTCGACGTGATGGACGCGAAGCGTGCCGCCATCACCGCCGCCCTCACCATCGGGCACTTCGGTGTAATGGGGCGCGAAGGAGTAGCCGGGGAGGTTCTCGAATCGATCGTCGGGGGTCCGCTTGATTTCCATGGGATCCTCTCGGGACGGCCTGCCGGGTTCGCGGTCGGGCCGGGTAGGGGGCGCGGCTAATCAATTGGCACTTATTGTGTCATAAGATTCCGGGCGCCACAATCCAGGTGAGGGCCGATCCAGGAGTGCGCGAAGGCCGTCTAGCGGCGGAAGGCCGTTTGACCCGACTCGATCGCCTCGAGGATCTCGAATCCATTCGACGCTGCGCCGGATTCGTCGACGGAGGCGGCGGCGACGAGTGCGAAGTCGGCAGCCTGGCCAGGCTCGAGGGTTCCCTGTCGAGCGAAGGCGCCGTCGGCGTCGAGCGCGCCGGGCACCAGCGCCATGCCCCGGAGATCCACGACCACGGTGTCGGGACCGAGCATGCGCATCACGCTGCGCTCGTCACCGACGGCCACGATCTCACTGCCGCGCGTCGCCAATGCGCGAGCGACCCGACCTTCTCCATCCATCGTGTAGATCGGACCGCCGTGAAAGATCCGCGTGGCGAGTTGTTCGCTCGGTGTGGTGCGAAGCGGTGCCGAGACGGGAGCGGTGCCGCGGTGTTCCGGACTGAAGATGAACGCAGCAATGAAGAGCACGACCAGAACCGCGATCGGTCCGTACTTGCTCATGGGTTTCGACTCCTCGCGCGTCCTGTCATGCGGTGCGTTCGAGTTTCGCTCCGGCCGGGAACAGGGGGGGGAGTACAAGGATGTTGCGTTGAAGTTCGTCGTGAGGGAATAGGGTCTTCCCCTCTATTACAGATACAGACGATCGCAGACGATTGCAGGCGATCGCGGGTCTTTGCCGCCGGGCTGCGGCCGAATTGCCTCAGACGTGCTTCGCTTCAGCGGGGGTCGAGGCGGTAGATCCAGATCACCCGCTCGGGGTCGCGGTCTTCGACGGCGATTTCGTACTTCGCTTCGAGGGCTTCGCGGGCGCTCGTGTACTCGCTTTCGTCGTGTACCCGGGTGGCGGTGCGGTCGAAGACCCGCTCGCCGAGGCGGATGCGCACGCGCGAGTCGACGTCGACGTTGGCCACCCAGCCGCGCCGGGTGGGATCCTTCGGCCCGAGGATCATCGAGGTGGGGACATAGAGGGCGGGGCCGAGGGCGACGAACCAGGTGTTCACCGAGTGGGGCTTGTCGGGGCGCGTTTCGAGTTGGGCGTTTTCGATCTCAGCGGCGAACGCCCAGTCGGTCTGGTCCGGGGCGCCGATCTCGCCGCGCAGCCGCCCGCCCGGAAACGGGCCGATGGGGCCGCACGCGAGCGCAGAGAAGAGCACGAGGACGAAAGAGAAGAGTGCGAAGGGGCGTATCATGGCTACCTGCCGAACCTCCAGAGCGAGGGCGCGCGCGTGACGATGAACCCGCCACCGGGCGTGTAGCTTAGACCGAATGACGCAGAATCCGGAATGGGGTGGTTGATGTTCGGAGAGGTTGGAGCCGGATTCGTCGCGCTGGCGTCCGTTCTGGTCTTCGTTGCGGCCGTCGTTCGGGGCTACGTGGGGTTCGGCTTCTCGGCCTTCGTCGTGGCCAGCCTCTCGCTTGCGTGGTCACCGGCGGAGATCGTGCCGTTGGTGCTCCTGCTCGAGATCGCGGCGAGCGTTCACATGATGCCCAGCGTCTGGCGCTACATCGACTGGCGACAGCTCGGTTGGACGTTGGCCGGGGCGGCGATCGCGACGCCCATCGGCGTGGAGCTCTTGTACCGGCTCCCGGTCGACATCATGCGGCTCGTGATCTCGCTCGCGATCCTGCTCGCGGCATTGTGGATCGCCTCGGGGCGTTACATGGACGACGGCCAGAAGGCCTCCCATGTCTTCGGGGGCGGACTCGTCTCGGGTGCGGCGAACGGTGCAGCGGGAATCGGCGGTCTACCGCTCGTGGCGCTCTTCCTGTCGAATCGCACGACCGCCCATGCGATGCGGGCGACCCTCGCGGTCTACTTCATCGTGTGCGACGCCTACGCGATCGCGGTGGCTTCGGGACGGGGGCTCGTGACGTCGCTCGTACTCGAGCGCTTCGTCTGGTGCCTGCTGCCATTGGCCGCCGGGGTGTGGCTCGGAAACCGGAGCTTCGCGCGGAACAGCACGCGCAACTTTCGCGCCATCGCGACGGGGCTCTTGATGGTGCTGGCTGCGATCGGAGTGGTGCGCGCGCTGGTGTAGTGCCTTCGGGGACGAGATGCTCGTCGCTTCATCACTTCACCGCGGTGATTCGGTCGGATGCCCCGCCTTGCTCCAGGCCTTCCAGTGGCCGACCAGATCGCGCGCGCCCGTGTAGCCGTTCTTCTTCAGCACTTCTTCGGCCATCCCCGCGCGTCGGCCGCTCTGGCAGTGGACGACGATCTCGCTGGCCTTGTCGTCGGGAAGCTCGGAGAGGCGATCCGCGAGTGCGTCGTGGGGGATGTTGATCGCACCGGGGATGTGCCCCGCGGCGAATTCCTTCTCCGAGCGCACATCGAGAACGAAGGGAGCCTTGCCCTCGGCAATGCGCGAGATCAACTCAGCGGGTTCGATCGTCGCGCTGGGCTCCGCGCCTGCGCACGCCGCGCTCAGTACGAATAGGAGAGAGCCGATGGCGGTGAAGGCGGACGCTCGGCGCGCTCGCCGAAAGAAGGACATGTTGGAAGCCTCCTGGGCTGGACGTGATTGACCCTGTCGTGACGACTCTGCCATACGCGTTCACGTTTCGCTCTCAGGCGAGCACAGCCCGGGCGATCAGCGCGACATCGCCTGAGCGACCACGCCGGCACTCGCGAGGGCGTTGCTGAAGAAGGCGTGGCTGCCGCTGTCGAGCAGCTCGCGCCCCGCGTTCACGATCGCCGCCTGCGCGGCCATCGCGATCGCACTTCCCGTCGAGATGCGCGCCACGCCCGCTTCGAAGATCTCGCTCACTGTCGGGCCGCCGGGCATGATCAGACAGTTGACCGGGAGGTCGACGCTCGAAGTGAGACTCCTGATGTCATCGACGTTCGTCAGGCCCGGTGCATAGAGCACGTCTGCCCCGGCTTCCTGGTACGCCTGCAGGCGCGCGATGGTGTCGGCGAGATCCGGGTTGCCGCGAATGTGGTTCTCCGCGCGCGCGGTCAGCACGAGGGGCTCGTCGGCTGCGCGATTCACTTCGACTGCAGCGCGAATGCGCTCGCTTCCCTGCTCGATCGAGTAGAGCGCCTCGCCCGAGAAGTCCTCGATCGAACCACCTGCGAGCCCGACATCGAGGGCGGCGCGAATCGTTTCGGCTGCATCTTCGGGGGCGTCGCCGAAGCCGTTCTCGAGATCGGCGCTCACCGGCAGATCCGTTGCGGCGATGATCTCGCCAGCATGCGCGATGGCTTCCTCACGCGTCACGCCGCCGTCGCTTCGACCGAGGGAATTCGCAAAGCCCGCACTCGTGGTCGCGAGGGCCTTGAAGCCGAGTTCGCTCAGGATCTTCGCCGAGCCGCGATCCCACGGGTTGGGCATGACGAAGTTCTTTTCGTGCAGGGCGCGGAAGTCTTCACGGATACTCATGGCGGGGTCCTCTCGAGCGATGTGGGGGCGCGCTGGCCAGGCTGAGAGCTTCGCGAATGTCGCGGCCTTCGTCTGGCGCCATTCGGACCTCGATCTACGGGACCAATTGCCGACCCGCGCTCGCCCTCGGAAAGACTGCGTAAGAACGTCACACCGCGTTGAACTCGCCTTTCAACGCCCTTGCTTGCTCGGTCCACGGGCGGGTGGAAAGCTCCGTTCGAGAATTCGAGATTTCGATTCATCGACGGAGCGAAGATGACGAGCGAGAAGCGACCCCGTTTTGCGGTCCTCGGTGCGGGGATGTCGGGCATCCTGGCGGCCATCAAGCTGAAGGAAGCCGGCTACGACTACACGGTCTTCGAGAAGGCCGATCGCATCGGGGGAACCTGGCGCGAGAACACCTACCCGGGCATCGCCTGCGACGTGCCCTCGCACCTCTATTCCTACTCGTTCGAGTTGAACCCCGACTGGACGTATCTGGCCTCGCCCGGTGGTGAGATTCAGGCGTACTTCGAAGGCGTCGTCGAGAAGTATGGCATCGAGGAGTCGATCCGCTTCGGCCACCCCGTGGTTCGCTGCGAGTGGACGGGGGAGGATTGGGAAGTCGAAGCCGGCGATGGCTTCATCGGACACTACGACTGGATCGTCGCCGCGACGGGCATCCTCCATCACCCCAAGCTCCCGGACATCGAGGGTCTCGAAACCTTCGAAGGCGCTTCCTTCCACACCGCGCGCTGGGATCACAGCGTTCTCCTCGATGGCAAGCGCATCGGCGTGATCGGCACCGGGTCGACCGGTGTGCAGATCACCGGCGATCTCGCGCCGCGCGCCGGCCACTACAGCCTGTTCCAGCGCACGGCCCAGTGGGTGATGCCCGTCGAGCAGGTGAAGTACACCGACGAGCAGCGCAAGGAGTTCCGCGAACACCCCGAAGCCCTCGACGCCCTGTATGAAGAACTCGACCACAGCTTCCACGATAACTTCGGCAACCAGGTGCTCGACGGAAACCACGAGTTCTTCGACCAGGTGCGCGCGGCCTGCACCGCGAAGCTCGAGGAGATTCGCGACCCCGAACTACGCGAGAAGCTCACCCCCGACTACACGCCGGCGTGCAAGCGCCTGGTGATCTCCCACAACTTCTACGACTCGGTGCAGGTGCCTCAGGCCGAGGTCGTGACCGAACCGATCGAGCGCATCGAACCGAAGGGCGTGCGCACCGCCGACGGTCGCCTGCACGAACTCGACGTGCTGGTGCTCGCGACGGGCTTCCAGGTCGACGCCTTCGTGCGTCCGATGACGATCCGCGGCCTGAATGGCCAGCTGCTCGACGACGCGTGGAAGGAACGCCCTTCCGCCTACATGTCGGTCACCGTGCCGGGCTTCCCGAACTTCTTCATGATCAACGGGCCGAACAGTCCGGTCGGGAACTTCTCACTGATCCGCACGGCCGAGTTGCAGTACGACCACATGATGCGTCTGGTCGAACACCAGCAGAGCAACGGGGCGAAGCTCATGGTGCCGAGCGCCGAGGCCGCCAAGCGCTTCGAAGACGAGCGCGTCGAAGCCGCAGCCGACACCGTCTGGGCGACGGGCTGCCAGAGCTGGTACCTCGACGACCGCGGCATCCCCTTCCTGTGGCCGTACCCGTTCTCCCGCTTCACGCAGGAGATGGAACGACCGCGCTTCGAAGACTACGACGTCGCCTGACTCAGGCCTTCGGGATGCGCGGGATCGAGAGGAGCAGGCCTCCGATCAGCATCGCTGCGACTTCCATCTGGAAAGCGGCGTGATAGCTCCCAGTCGAATCGGCCAGGAATCCGGCGATGGCCGGAGCGGCCGCGATCACCGGAAGCCCCGCGAGCCCGCCGATCCCCATCGCGCGACCGAACGCCATCGGACCGAAACAGCGCGCGACGACCAACGCCTGGAGCGGACCTGAAGCGCCGATCCCGATGCCGTAGAGCGCGCCGATGATGAGGAAGACGGTGTAGCTCGGATCGAGGATCAACAGCCCCCAACTCGCGCCGTTGAACAGGGCGACGAGCCAGATGGCGACGCGGGGGGGCAGGCGGTCCGAAGCCCAGCCGAAGGCGATCTTGCTCAGCAGCGAGAAGGGCCCCGCCGCGGTGAAGAAGTAGGCGGCGTCGAGCTGGGATAGACCGAGTTCCTGGCCGAAGGGGACGAGGGCCACCATCGCCACGATGGGCGACGTGAAGATCAATGCGAAACCGATCGCGAGCATCCAGAGTCGCGGATCACGCACGAGTTCCGACGTCTCCAGTTCCCCGCCGGCCTGGCCCGCGTGCGCCTCGTCGTCGGCGCCCCAGGATCGATCGGGTTCGGGTGCGGGGTCGCCATCCGGGTACTGGCCCACCTTCTCTGGTCTCGCGATCGCGTAGCGGGCCAGGACGGGGATGCCCAGCACCAACGCGGCGGTGCCCAGGACCGAGACCGCACCCCGCCAGCCGATGTGTCCGATCAATCCGGCCGCGACGGGAGTCGCAACCATCGAAGCCACCGTCGCGCCCGCCACGGTGATTCCGAGTGCAAGGCCGCGCCGCCGCGCGAACCACTGCGTGGCCAACCACATCGTCGGGGTCATGCCGTAGAAGGCGCCACCGAAGCAGGCCGCGGCGACGAAGAGCGCGCCCACTGTCACGAGGCTCTCGGCGCGCGATATCAGAATCAGCGCGGCCGCATTCAGAACGAGCCCCGACAGCATGATCGCTCGCACATGCCCGCGGTCGAGCAGCATCCCGACGAGTGGCCCGAGCACACCCATGCCGACGAACGCAATCGAGAAGACGCTGTTGATCTGGGCGCGAGAGGTTCCGAACTCATCGATGATGGGAATTACAAAGGTTCCGAACGGCGCAAACGTGACGCTCGCGGAGATGAACTGAGCGGTGAAGCAGGCGCCCAGCACACGCCAGCCGAAGAAGGGGCGGGCGGAGGTGTCTGTGGGGACGGCCTCAGCGGGGGCAGCGGGGTTGCTCACGGGAGGATCCTACCCCCGATCGCACCGAAACCCCTGCGACATCGCGACGATTTCACGTCAACGCGAGCCTCGGGCCGCACGGCCTGGCCGCGGCGGCTTGACATCGCTTCCGATGTATTGGCATTCTATGTGCCACTTTTCTCGAGAGGAGCCCTCCGTCATGTTGCTTCACTTCGCCCCCAACTCCCGCGCCGGACGCATCGTCTGGTTGCTCGAAGAACTCGGTCTCGACTACGAGATCAACAAGATGGCCTTCCATCCCAAGGACCTGAAGTCGGACGAGCATCGCGCGCGGCATCCCCTCGGTCGTATTCCAGTGCTCGACGATGGTGACGTTCGCATCTGGGAGTCGGGCGCGATCGTCGAGTACGTGATGGCGCGCTACGGCGACGGCGGCCTCAAGCCTCCGGTCGATTCGCCCATGTTTCCCGAGTACCTCCAGTGGTTCCACTACTGCGAGGGCATGGTGATGCCGCCGATCAACACGATCATGGTGAACACTGTGCTCCTGCCGCCCGAACGCCGCAACGAAGAAGCACTCGGTCAGGCCCAGCGTCTGCTCGCCCGCGCCGTGGCGCCGGTCGACGAAGCCCTCGAAGGGCGCGAATACCTGATCGGTGATTTCAGCGCCGCCGACATCATGCTCGGACATTCGCTCTTCATGTCGAATCGTCTTGGGCAGGTCTCCGACGAGCTGAAGAACCTGAAGGCGTACATCGGCCGCATCGAGAAGCGACCTGCGTTCCAGAAGGCGATCACGATGCAATAGCGGCGCCGCGATGCGGCGCCGGGAGGTCTTGCGATGACGGTCGAACGCGATCACCATGGTTTCGATGCGCCGGCACCCCTCGGTCATCCCGGCCGCGCGGGGCTGCCCGATGGGCACCCCACGGGCCCCGAGGTCGGCGAGCGGCTCCCCGACTTCGTCCTGCCCGACAAGGACGGCAACCCGGTCGATTTCCACAAGACGCGCGGCAACGCCAAGGCGGTGGTGGTCTTCTACCGCTCTGCGGTGTGGTGACCGCCTTGCTGGACGCAGCTCGGTGAGCTGCGCGATTCGTACTCGAAGTTCGAAGAGAACGGCATCGAACTCTACGCGATCTCCTACGACGACCAGAAGGTGCTGCGCGAGTTCGCCGAGAAGCAGGAGATCCCGTATCGGCTGCTCTCCGACATCGACTCCGAGGTGATCAGCCGCTACGGAATCCTGAACAGCCAGGTCACCAGGGACGATGCACTGCTCTACGGCATTCCCTATCCGGGTGTCTATGTGACGGACGAGGCCGGAGTCGTGGTCGCGAAGTTCTTCCACGACACCTACAAGAAGCGCGATAGCCCCGAGACGTTGATCGACGCGGCCATGGGGCGCCCGGTGATCACCGACGAAGCACCGAGTGCGCAGGGCGGCGACGACGACGTGCGCGTGACGGCCTTCGTTCACGGCGGCAAGGCGACCCTACGCCAGGGGATGATTCGCAACATCGTCGTGCGCTGCGAACTCTCGCCCGGCATGCACGTCTACGGCGAACCCGTGCCCGAGGGCATGATCCCGTTCCAGGTCGAGATCGAGGGCCCACCCGGCCTGGTGGTGCAGGAGGCATCGAAGCCCCCGACCGAAACCATGCGTCTCGAGAGCATGGGGATGGAGCTCCCGATCCTGAGCGGGAGCTTCGACGTCGTGGTCCCCGTCTATCCCACGGGCGAACTCGCGAGCGAAACGCGCCCCCTCGACATGACCCACGCCGAAATCGAAGTGCGCGTCCGCTATCAGGCCTGCAACGACGAAGTCTGCCTGATGCCGAAGACCGAGACGTTCCGCTTCGAACTCGAACTCGACGTCGTTGACATCCCCAAGCTCGGCATGCACATGGGCCACGGCCAGCGCGAGGGCAACTTCGACGCCGGCCCCCACGCCCTACGCCTCATGCTCCGGAAACTGCGACGCCACCCGATGGCGCTGCCCCGCTTCATCTGGAAGAACATCAAACTCGAGCGCGAGGCCAAGCGACGAGCGAAAGAGGCCTCGAGCGACTGAAGGTCTCCAGATCAATGCGCACGATCCCCCGATCGATACCGCGCCAACGGCTCGCACCCCGCCCGAAGCCCCAGGGCGAACTCGAGTCGATCCGGCGCCGCCCCCGTAACGCTGACCGTCCCCCCATGCACACCGCGCAGATGGTGGAACGCGCACAGCGTCGTCAGGTTCTCTGGTTCGTCACCTCCGCCCGCCGATCGGAACCGGATGTGATGCACGTGCAGGTTCCTCTGCGACGTGCACCCGGGAAAGACACACCGCCAATCATCTCGATCGAGCACCTCTCGGTACTTCCGACTGATGTTCTTCTTCAACCACGGGTCGTCGACGTCCCAACCGTCGAGCACATGCGCGAGCATCGCCTCGAATCCCTCCGCTTCGCTCGGTAGTCGACCCGTATCCCGCTCGATCGCCCGCCTCACCGTGCACAGCACCGCCCGAAACAGCCTGACGACATCACCAGCCGCCTCGATCGAGATCCAGATGGGTTCTCTGAAATGCCTGGGGTGCGCACACTTCTGGCGGTCCTCATTCTCTTCCTCAACCTGCGGCGAGCTAAACCAGGCCGGATCTTCCTGACGCCTCTGGAGGACCTCGGGATCGACGTCGCGAACGAACCTCGCGCGCTTGACGGTCTCCTTCAGGCTCAACCCCGTCACGCTCGTTGCGAACGCAACCCAAGCCTCACGCCACTCTCCATCCACGTCACGGTCCAGCAGGGGCGCCAACACATCCGCCTGACACCACGAAAGTTCCCCGTCGCGGTAGGCCTCCCGGAGGGCCGGGCACTGATCCCCCACGCGCTCGATCCGCAACAGCGCCCGCAGCTTGCTGGGCGACATCCCCAACAGCTCGCGCGCCAGCACCTCCTGGGTGGGACGCTCACTACTCCACTCGTACTCGGGCGCCATCACCCTGCGAACGAGGGGGGCGATCTGCGCGTCGAGTCGCTGCTCCAGCCGAATCAGCTGCCGCAACCTCGCGTCGAGTTCTAAGGCATCGGCTTCGTCGAGCCGTTCGACGAGACGGGCGAGAAAGGCAGGCGGCTCGGCGGGTGGGCCGTCGCTGTCAACGACATGCGGACTCCATGGACGTGCTTCAACAGATTGCGACGCCGCGGATCGATTCGGCAACATCACCACGTCACCGACCTGGTCATCCGCGTCCTCGCCCACCACCTCCAGCTGCACCGGCAACGCCGCCAGTACCTCCGCCGTCAC
>JANQEL010000026.1 GCA_028278345.1 Myxococcota bacterium | reverse complement strand
GTGGCCGCGGTGATCGGCATCAACGCCTACCAGAAGTGGCCGCCCCTTTCGGGTGCCGAGCCGGACGCGCGTCGCGTGGCGGCCCGGTTGAAGGAACTGGGCTTCGATCCCGTGCTCGAGCTCTACGATGCCGCCGCGACCCGCGACGGCATCCTGCGCCTGCTCGGGACCGAGTTGCAGCGGCACACGGGAGAGAACGATCTCGTCACCATCTTCTTCGCCGGTCACGGACAGACCGAAACGCTCCCCGGCCCCGCCCAGGAGAAGCGCGGCTACATCATTCCCGTCGACGGCGACCCCGGGCGCGTGTTCTCGACCGGCATCCCGATGCACCAGCTGCGCGAACTCACCAACCGCCTGCCCGCGAAGCACGTCTACTACGCGATGGATTCGTGTTATTCGGGCCTCGGCTTCACCCGTGGCATCGGCCTCGTGAAGAAGGGCGCCTCGAACTACATCGAGAAGGTGACGAGCCTGCGCTCGGTCCAGATGGTGACGGCCGGCGGCGAGGGCGAAGAAGTGCTCGAGCGTGAAGGTCGCGGCATCTTCACCAGCCACTTCCTGAACGCCCTCGAGGGCCGGGCCGACCTCAACGGCGACGGCTATGTCACGGCCAACGAGATCGGCACCTACGTCACCCCGCGTGTCACCGAGGATTCGGACGCGCAGCAGACCCCACAGTCGGGGCGGTTGGAAGGCGAGGGTGAAATCGCGTTTGAATTGCCCAAGGGGTAGAACTGAATCTTGCGGCCCACGTGTTTGTCTTCGGTAGCCGCGTGTAGTGTCTCGGGATCGGTGTGACCAGCATGGGGGCTGGTGCGCCGCCCGTTTCGATGAACCACAGCAGGATCTTATGGAGGGAAGGACATGCGTTTGGCTTGGATCTACGGCGCGCTCGCAGCCGTGTTCGTACTGGGGGCGTCGTTCGCGTCGGCGGATCCGATCGACTACGGCGGAAGGACCGCGATTGCCGCGAACTTCAGTCTCAACACCATCAATCCGGACGGCCCGGTCGATGACATCAACGTGATCTTCCTGACCACGACGGTGACCCGAACGACCGAATCCGGACGGTTCGAATTCGGTGGTGGGCTCACCGTGGCCGGGGTCGTGAACGATGACATCGAATCCACGAACACGACGTTGTCGGCGCTGGCCCGAATCAACACCGATCCGTGGGGTCCCGAAGAGAACGTCATCTTCTACGCCGGATTCCTTGCCGGTGTGACGTTCATTCAATTCGATGCCGGCGGGATCGACGGCGACGACGAGGTCGGCGCCTTCGGCCCGAAGTTCGGCGCCGAGTACTACATCACGCCGAACATCGCGATCCAGATCGAAGACACGTTCATCGTCGACACCGACGAGAACATCACCAATACCCTCGCTCTCGGGGCCAAGTACCTCTTCTGAGGCGAATCCCGATGCGGCATGCCGACTCCCCTTCGCGCGATCCGCGCGGAGGGGAGTCGTGCTTTCGGGGGGCCGGTCCACTGAAATCCGGTCGGGATCACGATAGGCTGCCGCCATGCCGAACCCAGCCGCATCGCCGACCCGCATCGTCCGCACGAGCAAGAAGAAGCGCGATCACCGCACCGCCTTCGGGCTCGAGATCCTGAACTCGAACCACGCCGATATCCGCAAGCTCAAGCGCGACGGAAACTGGCCCTACATCCACGGCCACAAGTTCTGGAATTCGAGCTTCCTGATCATGAACGAGCTGCGGCGAAACCCGCTGCCACGCCGGTCGCGGGTGCTCGAGATCGGCTGCGGCTGGGGGCTGCTGGGCATCTACTGCGCGAAGAACTTCGACGCCCGGGTCACCGGCGTGGATGCCGACCGAAACGTCTTTCCCTTCCTCGAGCTCCACGCCACGCGCAACGGCGTGAAGATCGAGACGATGGTCCGGCGCTTCGAGCGGCTCACCGTCGAGACCCTGCGCAATTACGACGTCCTGCTCGGCGCGGACATCTGCTTCTGGGACGAACTCACGCCGATCCTCTTCAACCTGATCCGGCGTGCCCGGAAGGCGGGAGTGAAGCAGGTGATTATCGGCGATCCGAGTCGCTCTCCGTTCACGGCGCTGGCGGAGCGCTGTGACGAAACCTTCCGCAGCGCACGCGTGGTTGCGCGATCGCTCAACAAGCCAGTCCGCGCGACGGGTGAACTCCTGATCATCCGCCCCCAGGACGATCGCTAGAAGCTGATCGCCGCGCCGAAGGTGAGGGTGTAGTCGTCGCCCAGGCCGTCGCTCAGGCCGGTCGTGTAGGTGACCCGCGGGCGGATGATCAGGGCGTTCAGGTCGACCCCCGCGCTGAAGGTCTGCTCGAAGGTGTCGCTCTCGCTGATCAAGCCCGCGTTCGCGATTTCGACCGTCAAGGTGGCGATCGCGACGTCGACTCCCGCACCGACACTCGTGCGCATGCCCACTTCGTCCGACCCGATATCGGGAAAGAGGAAGTCGAAGCCGAGGTCGCCCTGCATGAAGAAGGCACCGAAGTCGAGGCGAGGTGAGGTCGCCATGCGGACGGCCCACAGCTGCGGAAGGCTGTTGACGTAGAGGTCGGCCACGTACCCGGTGCTCCCCGAGAAGGCGACATCCTGCTTCTTGCGGCTCTTGCTCGCGGTCGGGATCACGAGGCCGACGTGGGAGACCACCGAGATGGGGCCGTCCAGTGACCAGCGGTGGGCGCCACCGACTTCGAGATTGCCCACGGTGACTTCGTCGGGCTCACCCGCGAGGGTGGCGAAGATCGGCAGGTCGCCGTAGAGGGAGAAGTCGACGAGACCGATCTCGGCGTAGAGGTCGGCGCGCAATACGCTGTCGAGCTCGGTGTCCGGGCGATCGACCACCACGGCACTGATGTTGACGCCCGCGCTCGTGCTCACCTGCTGTGGATCGAGGGTGGTGAACTGGGCGGCGGCACTCCCCGCGAAGATGGTCAGGAGGATGGCGGCGGTGAGCGAAGTGGCGAGGCTTCGTTGCATGATGTCTCCCTCTGCGAAAGCAGCGATTCTGGCGGCTGGCCAGGCTTGCACGCGCGCGAAATCGCGCGCTCGACGGGGGGACGCGCGAAGCATGACACACGCATCTGCGTTGAGCGAGCGACATCCCGGCTGCTACCGTCGCGCGCCGTGAATCGCACCCTCGTCGGCATCCTGATCGGCCTCGCCTTCTTCGCGGCGCTCGTCTACACGACTCTCGAACAGAGCGCGGTCGAGTGCCGCGTCTGCATCACCTACAAGGGGCGGACGCAGTGCGAGACGGTGAAGGGCTCCGACCGCCCGCTCGCGCAGATGCAGGCCACCAGCACGGCGTGCACGTTCCTCTCGAGCGGGGTGACCGACAGCCTCAGCTGCTCGAATACGCCTCCCGACATCGTCGAGTGCACCGAATAGGGGCGGCTAGAACTTCCACCAGACCGACGTGCCGATGCCCCAATCGGGGGAACCCTGCGAGAGGCCGATCACCGCGTAGGGGTCGACGCGCAGATGCTTCGAGATCGGTATCGAGACGAAGGGCGTGAGGTCGTGTTCGTCGGGCAGGTCGACCTCGTCGCCGCCGAAGTCGACGGTCGGTGATTCGCGCCAGTCGTACGCGAGCCACAGGCCGATCTGTCCCTTCGTCTGCCGGCCGAGGATGAACGCGGCCTGCAGCGTATCGTCGTAGGTATCGCCGCCGCGGAGCCGAACCCCGAAGTCGCCGATCACCGCGAAGCCGTAGCCCACCATCTGGTAACCGCTGATCAGCAGGGTGACGTCGGTCTTGCCCGTCCCGAAGTCGTCGTCGGCCGTCGGGGCCTTCACGCGCGTCACGAAGTCGAAGAACGGCCCTCCGCGAACGACGGGGTAGAGCGTGTAGCCGAGGTCGAAATTCAGGTCGCCCAGACCGAACTCCGACTGGCTCCCCGATCGGTCCGGATCGATGGGGCCCACGAGGCGGTGGAAGGGAAGGGCCAGGCGGACGAATACGTTGTCGCTCTCGATGCGGACGGCGGGTTGGAACGAGAGGGTGTCCCAACGGTCGCCGGTATCGAACTTGCCACTGTTGAAATCCACAGCGAGGCCGAGGGACACCTGATCGGGAAGTTCCGGCACGAGGTGGCTGGGTTCGAACGTCCATACGAAGTCGGCACGCGCGGGCGCCGCCGAGCCGAAGCCGAAGAAGAAGCCGGGGCCGAGCAACAACGCGAGGAGCATCGGGCTGCGCGGGCGCATGCGGGCTAGGAATCTCCCAGCATGGCGTCGAGGGGATGTTCGCGACATACGCCGCGACCGGCGCGCGCGTAGGCCTCGGCGGGGTAGCGGTGGGGCGTCCAGTCGTGGATGGCCGCGAGGGCGCGACAGCGCCGTTCGGGAGAGATGTAACTCGGGTCTTCCAGGATCTCGCGCTCGATGTCGGCGGGCGTGCGTGCACCGCGTTCCATGCGAATGCCGCCGCCGGCCTCGGTGTCGAAGACGGCGAACTGCGGTGCCCCGGGCGCCCAGGCGACCCACTGGGGCAGGTCGCGATCCCGCCCGCGCCCGGGGTGTCCGCTGCGCGCGAACTCGCTCCAGTAGGAGATCATCGCCCGCGAGAGCGTCTCGCGGCCGGCCAGGTTGCCGTCGTCGAAGACGAAACCCGTCTGCGGTCCGACGAACCAATGGCCGAAGACGAAGGGAATCTCGAGGCCGTGTGCAGCACCGAGCAGCTCGGCGAGGTCGACACCGAGGATGCTCGGTTCTTCGTCCCAATCGAACCGGTAGGCGAAGAGTTCGCCCGGCAGCGCCGGTGCGAGCCCGTTGGCGAGTTCGTCCACCGCCATCATGCGCCAGATGCGCGTGATCGTTTCGGTGTCGCGCAGGAATCGCTCGCGGTCGCGCACCTGGGGAAGCAGGCCGAACCAGGTGCGCGAGTAGCGTTCGTCGAACAGGAGGAAGAGCTTCTCTTCGTCCTTGTTGGTCCCGAGCATCAGGGGCACGCGATGAAACGCCCGCCCGGCCTGCAGGGCGTGGGGCAGCGGGAGGGCGGGGAGCACGTGACCGTCTTCGAAGATGCGCGGTGCTTCGTAGTCGGATTCGCCGTTCGCGTCGTAGACCTCGAAGAACTCTTCGACACTGCGCTCACGCAGGAATCGAGCGATCGCGACCGGTTCCATCGCTCGCGCCAGCTGCATTGCGCCTTCGCGGTCGACCGCGAGTCCGTCTGCGATGAGCAGGCGCAGCAGGATCTCGCCGGAACTCGTGGCTTCTCCCGGATCGGAGTCATCGACGTAGTTCTCGGCGCGGGCGGGCGGGGTGCTCCACACGACGCTGCTCTGCCCGATCGCGCGGTGGAACAGGCCTTCGGCGAGCGGCGAAGCGAGCAGGGAGAGCACGTTCCATCCACCCGCGGATTCGCCGAAGATCGTGACGTTCTCGGGATCGCCTCCGAAGTCGGAGATGTTCTCTTCGACCCACTCGAGCGCCCGGATCAGATCGAGCAGGCCGAAGTTGCCCGATGCGTCCGCCGGGGATGCACCCTCACGCAGGGCGGCGTGGCGAAACCAACCGAGGAAACCGAGTCGGTATTGAACGCTCACGACGATCACCCGCCCCTCGTTGGCGAGTCGGCTGCCGTCGTAGAAGGCCGTCGTCCCCGTGTAGTTGCCACCGCCGTGGATCCAGAACATCACGGGCAGCTGTTCACCCGCGAGCCCGTCGGGGGCGTAGACATCGAGGAAGAGACAATCCTCGCTGCCCGCCAGGCGACCCTCGGGCGCGTCGGTCACGCCACCCCAGGGCGAAGCGTATTGCGGGCACGGCGCGCCGAAGTCGAGGGCTTCGTAGGTGCCGGCCCAGCGCGGAAGGCGGGCCGGTGCGCGAAAGCGCCGCTCGCCGGTCGGTGGAACGGCGTAGGGAATGCCGCGCCACTGGTAGCCGCCGTAGCGCGCTGCGTTTCCCACGACGCTGCCCGCCGGTGGGTGGCGCATCGAACCCGCGATGGCGTCGAGAGGCGGCGCTTCGGGTTGGCTGCGGCAACCCGTGAGGACCAGGCCGACCAGCATGAGCGCGCACGCGAGGCGGTGCTCGGGGGTGAGCTTCGACTTCATGATTGGCGGTCTCGCATGGGCGGTTCCTCTTGGGCTTGTGCTTCGGCCTGCCAGAGATCCAGTTGAGCTTCAGCGGGGTCGAAACCCGCAGTTTCGCGCGGATGCATCCACTCGCTCAACCACAGCTGCGCGATTGCGTATGCGCCGGACACGCATGCGGAAAACACGAGACCCGCGTGCAGGAAGCGCCTGCGCGAATGGCGCTTCCAGCCATACGCCGCCGTGCCCGCCACCGTACCGATCCCCGCCAGCCCCGCGCGGACGCGTTGCTCGAAGCGGCGCCGCCGTGACACGGCTCGCCCCTCGCCGATCAGCGCACGCGCGCGCTCGACGAGGGCTTGGCTTGGGGCCGGCCGGGTGCGGAGTTCGCGCTGCGCTTCGATCTCGAATTCGGCGAGTAGCCCCGCGTGATCCGAGTAGTTGCCGGGATCGCCGTCGATTTCGAGGGGAGCGTCGAAGACGCGCTCGAGCTTCTTCGCCACCGCGCGGCGATGCGCACCGGGTCGCTGCCACACGTAGTCGATTCGCGCGTCCAGGCTTGTGGGCTTCCGATAGGGGTTGCCGTGTCTCACGGTGGCGAGACGGCGATCGAGGGAAACGGCGACATCGCGCAACCCCGAAAGGCCGCGCAGTACGCGGTAGCCGTCTTCGCTCTCCGTGATGTTGAAGTCGCCCACCGCGATCACCGGCTCGTCGCCGACTTCGCGCAACCGCGTCGCGAATTGGAGGAGCTGCGCGGCGCGAATGCCCTCGTATTCGTCGACCTCGCCGGGGCGCGCGTAGTTCGCGTGCAGGTGGGTGTTCGCGAAGACGATCGGGCCGTCGGGCGCGTCGACGGTGGCGAGCACGAAACCCTTGCCCGACCAGTAGTCGAGATGCCAGAAGCGCTCGGGGAAGCCCCGCGCCTCATAGGTCTCGAAGTGGATGTCGCGCAGGGGATGGCGCGACGCGATCACCAGACCCGACGAGTTGGCGGGGTGCCAGATCCATCGCAGGCCGGCGGCGCGTGCCCCCGCGACCAGGGTGTCTCGACTCTCCGGAGACCAGGCTTCCTGAAAGGCGACGAGGTCGAGCTCGAGCGGGGCGACCCCCGCTGCAATGGCCTTCATGCGCGCCGCTTCGTGGCGGGCGAGATTCGCGGGCAGGGCCCATACGTTGAGCGAAGCGACGCGGATCCCCATGGCGGGGTCAGGCTATCACAGGCTCAGGCCAGGGCTCGATCGAAGAACAGGCCGATGCAGCGGTCGTGAAACGCAAAGGTGTCGCCGCGTCCGTGGAACCCCACGTGCCCGCCGCCGCGAGGCAGCACTGGAGTCAAGTGTGGGTTCTTCGACCACGCATACGTCGTGTAGGCCACCGAAGGAATCCAGGGATCGTCGAGGGCGTGGATCACCAGTGTGGGATGCGCGATCGCCTCGAGGTATTGCCGCGCATGGTTCACCGCGTAGTAGTGGTCGGCCCCTTCGAAACCGTTGCGCCTGGCGACGACGCGCTCGTCGAACTCGAGGATCGAGCGGCACGATTCGATGGCTTCGCTTTCTTCGGCGTCGGGAGGCTCGGTGGCCGCGAAGCACTCCTTCTTCATGTTGCGGAGCAGGTGCTGGTGGTACACCCAGTTGCGGCGGTCGAGAAAGCGCCGCGACGCAGCGGCCAGATCGATCGGCGCCGATACCGAGGCGAAGGCCGCGATGGGATGCTCGTCCGCGTACTCCGCGGCGAACTTCAGCAACATGTTTCCGCCGAGGGAATAACCGACGAGCAACAGCCCCGCGCTGCGCCATTCGGCGGGCAGGCCGCGCAAGGCCTCGTCGAGGTCTTCGCTTCGGCCGGCGTGGTACTGGGCGCGACACGTCGCACGCGAAGCGCCCGCGCCGCGTAGGTTGATCCGCACGACCCGATGCCCGCGTCTCAGGTGGTAGTCGCGACTGGCCAGCATGTAGACGCTCTCGTCGGTGCCCGAGAGACCGTGGATCAAGACGACGGTCGGGCGATCACCCACGCGGCTCGCATCCTCGGGTTCGTCGACCGCCGCCCACAGCACATCTCCCGAACCGTCGAGCAGGGGCAGGGCGATGCGCTGGGTGTCGTCTTCGTCACTTCGCCCCGCGTTGCCCACCACCACGTTTCGCAGGGTCTGCAGATCGGCGCCCCACCAGGGCGCGCGCGGTGCGAACTCGGGAAAGCGCGGCGGGTCGAGGACGGCGGTGCGATCGCTCTGGGGTTCGTGGGCAGCCATCGTCGGGGCCGGGGCGCTGCGCCTAGTGGGCGCGCTCGATCTTCCGATGCTTGAAGGCCTGCGACGCCGCATCGCCCTCGGCTTCGCGGGCGGCGCGCTGCTCGGCGTAGACCTCCCAGGAACCGGTGCAGAACTCGATGCGCCCGTCGCCCTCGAAGCCCACGATGTGGGTCGCGACCCGGTCGAGGAAGTAGCGATCGTGGGTGATCACGATCGCGCAGCCCGGGTAGGCGGTGAGCGCTTCTTCGAGCACGCGCAGGGTCATCAGATCGAGATCATTGGTCGGTTCGTCGAGAATGATGAAGTTCGACTGCTTGCGCAGGCTCTTCGCGAGCTGCACCCGCGCGCGTTCGCCGCCCGAGAGCCGGCCGACGGGGGTCTGCTGGATCGTCCCCGTGAAGAGGAAGCGCGCGAGGTAGTGGCGCACCGAGAGTTCCTTGTCGCCGTACTCGATGATCTCCGAGCCGCCGCTCACCTCTTCGTAGACGGTCTTCTCGGGATCGAGTTCCTGGCGCGTCTGATCGACGTAGCAGAAGTGCGTGTTCTGCCCGACGTCGATTTCCCCCGAATCGGGCTTCTCGCGTCCGACGATCAGGTTGATCAATGTCGTCTTGCCGAGACCATTGGCCCCCGTGATGCCGACGATGGCGCCGGGCGGAACGTCCCAGTCGAGGTTTTCGAAGAGCACCTTGCCGTCATAGGCCTTCGAGACCCCGCGCAGCGATACCACCTTGCTGCCGAGCCGCGGCCCGAAGGGGATGCGCAAGTCGAGCTCCTGGGCGGGCTCGATCTTCGAGGCTTCTTCCACCAGGCGGTCGTAGGCGGCGATGCGCGCCTTGCTCTTGGTGCGCCGCGCCTGGGGCGTCGAGCGGATCCATTCGAGCTCGCGCGCGACCGCCTTCTTCAGGTTGGCGTCGGTGCGATCCTGGATCTCCTTCTGGACGTCCTTCGCTTCGAGGAAGGTCGAGTAGTTGCCTTCGTAGGTCTTCACCACCCCGTGGGCCACCTCGATCATGCGGTTGGCGACGCGGTCGAGGAAGTAGCGATCGTGGGTCACCAGCATGTAGGTGCCCGTGTAGTTCGCGAGGTAGTTCTCGAGCCAGGTGATGGTGTCGGCG
>JANQEL010000088.1 GCA_028278345.1 Myxococcota bacterium | reverse complement strand
CGCAGCGCCTTTCCGATCTTCTTGCGTCCGCGGTTGATGTCGCGCAACACCTCCATCGCGTCCTCCGCGACGTCGGTGCCCACGACTTCGTCGTCCTCGCGTTGCAACTCGCTCATGTCGACCCACTGTGCGTAGACGGGGCGCGTGCGCTCGGTGATGATGCCGGCCTTGAGCAGGGTCTTGATCAGCACGCGGAAGATGTCGGTGCTCTCGGTCATCGAGGCGCGCCGGTCTTCATCGCTGAAGGCTTCGATCACGGCACCGCGCACCCACTCCCAATCGAGGCCGAACTCGCCGTAGATCGCCTGCTTCTGCTCGGCGTTGATCAGGTTGAAGAGCAGGTGCTGGAAGCACTCGGCCGCCCAATCCTCGACGACTTCGTGCTCTTCGGGGCTGAGCTTCGGCACCGTCTTGTCCGCCCAGATCTTGCCGAACTTGTGGTGGAAGGCTTCGTCGGTCATGGTGAACTGGATCAGGCGTTGCAGTAGCGGATCGTGGGTGTTCGCGTTGATGGTGGCGAAGGCGCCCATCGCGAGGCCTTCGATCAACATCTGCATGCCGATCAGCTTCTTGTAGACCTTCTGCGAAACCACCACCTCGCACATCAAGTTCTTGAGAGTGGGGCCGGATTCGAGGGGCGTGCCCCAGCGCTTCGCGACGTAGTTGCTGAAGCCGGCGACGTGGCGCGCCTCTTCGCGGGCCTGGTTGGTCGCGTACTCCTGGGCCCCCGGGTCGCGCAGGATCATGGCGAGGCTCGCGGAGAGCGAGAGCGCGCCCTGCTCGCCGTGCAGGATGCTCGAGAGCTGGAAGCGGGTGTTCTCGTTGGCGAGCTTGATCTTCTGGCCCTCGTCGAGTTTGTCCGCCACGGCGCACTGCAACTCGATGCAGAAGTCTCGCGGCATGATGGTGTCGTTCGCGAGGTCGAAGTCGTACTGGGCGTGATCGAAGTCGATGTAGCGCGGGTCGTTGGGATCCCAGAAGTGATCGACGGTGGCCGAGATGATTTCGTCGAAGTCGTGGGAGCGCTCGGCGTAGCGACCGAGTGAGATCATCGAACCGAAGTCGTCGCGGTCGAGGGTGTTGTACGCCGGGTGGTGGGTGATCTGACGTTCGTTCGGCTGTGAATCGGACATGAGGTGCAGTTCTCCTGAAGTACGAAGCGGACGCGCTTTGGTTCTAGACGGGATGGGTCCCCGACCGTTGGATTCGGGTGAGACTCTCGATCAGCGCTTCGCGCGTGACGCGGCTCGGGTCTTCGCTCCACCACGAGAGCACCTGCGCGCACATGCCCACCATCGCCTGGCCGAGCACGCCGGGGTCGACGTCCTTCGGAGCGACGCCGGCTTCCATGAGTTCGCGTCGCCCTTCGGCGATCGTCGATGCGAGCAGGTTCAGGACGTCGGTGCCGACGGCCGCCGCGTCACTGTCGGCGCTGAAGAGCATGCGGATCTCTTCGCGGTGTTCCTCGGCGAAGTCGACGAGGGCTTCCACCTGAGCCTGGACGACGCCGGCGAGGTCGTTCGCCTCGATGTAGGGCTCGACCTGGTGATCGATGAGTTCGATCAGTTCGGAGACAGCGCCGTCGATGATCTCGCGAAACAGCTCGCGCTTGTTCTTGAAGTGGAGATAGAAGGTGCCGGCTGCGACTTCGGCGCCGTGGGCGATGTCGTGAGTCGTCACCCCGTGGAGCCCGTGCTTGGCGAACAGCAGGCGACCGCTTTCGAGCAGACGCTCGCGCGTGGCGTGGCGACTGCGCGCGCCGGCGGAGCTTCCTGCTTTCGAGGGGTTCGTGGGGCTCACCAAGGGCCTGGGCTCCTCGCCGTGAGAATCGACTGACATATCTGTCACCGGCTGACACTAGCGTCATCGGCGGCCGGCGGACAAGCCTGTAGAGCCCGATCGGGCGCCGCGCGGTACTGTCGCGGGCACGGGGGAGGGGAGAGGGGATGGACGAGTCGATCAAGCAGATCCTGGCGCGCGAAAGCGCCGGCGGGACGGTCGTGATCCGGGGCTGGCTGCGCACCGCGCGCCACTCGAAAAACGTTTCATTCCTGGAGGTTACGGACGGCTCCGGGTTCGCGGGGCTGCAGGCGGTCGCGGCCCCCGAGCTGGCCGAATACGAGAGCACGGTGCGCAAGCTCGCGACCGGCTGTGCGGTCGAGGTCGAGGGCGAACTCGTCGAATCCCAGGGCAAGGGGCAGAAGTACGAGATCCTCGCCTCGCGGGTCGAACTCGTGGGCGGGGTCGGCGACGACTACCCGCTGCAGAAGAAGCGCCACACCCTCGAGTTCCTGCGCACCCTCGGTCATCTGCGCAGCCGCACCAACACGATCGGCGCCGTGCTGCGGATCCGGAACGCTGCGTCGAAAGCGATCCACGACTTCTTCCAGGCGCACGGCTTCCTCTATCTCCACTCGCCGATCATCACCCTCTCCGACGCCGAAGGGGCGGGGGAGATGTTCCGCGTCTCGACCCTCGACGCCGACGACCCGCCGAGGGGCGAAGACGGCAAGGT
>JANQEL010000072.1 GCA_028278345.1 Myxococcota bacterium | reverse complement strand
GAGCTGATTGATCTGATCGTTGAACTCGTGGGACTCTGCCGCGAGGCCCTTCACTTCGTCGGCCACGACGCCGAAGCCCTTGCCCATCTCGCCGGCGTGGACCGCTTCGATCTTGGCGTTGAGCGCGAGCAGCGAGGTCTGGCTCGCCAATTTGATCACGTTGCCCGTGACGGCTTCGACCTTGCCCATCTGCTCCGTCATCTCGTCGACCCGCGACACCGTGGCCATGCTCTCGCGGCTCACGACTACGATGTGGTCGACGAACTCCTCGAGCAGCGCCCGCGAGCGGGTCATGAAGTGGCCCAGCACGCCTTCGCTCGGTTCTTCGTCGCGGGGACCGCCCTGCCGCGCGATCTGACCGACGAGGGTCTTGACGAGTTCGTGCTGCTCGCCGGCGTCCCGCTTCAGTGAGTCGAAGCTGCTCGAAAGATCCGCGATCGAGTCGCGCACGAGGTCGCGCCCCTGCTCGATCCCACTCTCGACTTCGGCCGCCGCCCCGCGTGCAAGGCTGAGGGCGTCCGCGATCGCCGACATGGCGACTTCGATGTCGTCGTCACTTCGAGCCACGGGGGGCGATGCGACCTGCGGTTCCGACTGATCGGTCGATGGTTCGAACTCGGGATCGGGTTCGTCCAACTCGGGTTCCGCGACCCTCTCGACTCTCTCGGCCATCCCGATCGACGGTGCATCCTGCTCGTCCGTGATTTCATCGACACTCTCACCGAGCTCGACGGGCGATTTGCCGTCGAGCCCGAACGAAACCGGGGGAACGACACTCCAGATCGCAGCGACACATGCGACCACCAGGGCCGGAATGATTCCACCACCGAGAAAGAACACGATGGCGAGCCCCACGACGGTGACCGCCACAGCCAGGTAGCTGTTGGCGAGCTTCGGACTCGTGCGGGGACCAATCGCGTCCACTACGAGGCCTCCGCCAGGGTAAGCAGCTTGCCCGCGATGCGATCGAGGGGCAGCACGCCGGTGACGGCGTCGAGCTTCACGGCCGCGCCCGGCATACCCCACACGATACTCGAGGCTTCGTCCTGCGCGATCGTCACGCAGCCGGCGCTCTTGAGCTTCTTGAGACCGCGCGCTCCGTCTTCGCCCATGCCGGTCAGGATCACCCCGATCGCGTTCTGACCGATCTGATCCGCCACCGAGTCGAAGAGCACATCCACCGAAGGCTTGTGGCGATTGACGGGCGGACCGTCGTCGAGCTCGCACACGAAGCGCGCGCCGCTTCGCTTCACCACGAGATGCTGGGTACCGGGCGCGATGTACACGTGACCGGAGCGGATCTCCTGGCCGTGGCTCGCCTCGGCGACCGTCATGACAGTGCTCTCGTTCATACGCTGAGCGAAGGGTGCACTGAACGCGCCCGGGATGTGTTGCGCGATCACGATCCCGGGCGCGTTCGCGGGCAGCGACGCAAGCACTTCGCGAATGGCCTCGGTTCCTCCAGTCGAAGCACCAATCGCGATGAGCTTGTCGGTGGTCTTGAACAGCCCCCCCGATGCGCCACCCGATGGCGTACCTGCAATTCGTTCGAGATTCTTCTTCAACGCCTCGCTCGAACGCGATGGATCGTGGCTCCGCACCCGAGCGTGGGCCGCCACCTTGATCTTCTCGCAGATCTCCCCCGCGTAGTCGGTCAGCCCTTCGGCGACATCGATCTTCGGCTTGGCGACAAAGTCGATCGCGCCGAGTTCGAGGGCGCGAAGCGTGACGTCCGCGCCCTTCTCGGTGAGCGACGAAATCATCACCACCGGCATGGGTCGCAGGCGCATGAGGTTCGAAAGGAAGGTGAGACCATCCATGCGCGGCATCTCGACGTCGAGGGTGAGTACGTCGGGGTTGAGCTGCTTGACCTTGTCGCGCGCAGCGTACGGATCGACCGCGGTGCCCACCACCTCGATTTCCGGATCACTCGTGAGGATCTCGGTCAGCATCTTCCGCACGAGGGCGGAGTCGTCGACGATGAGCGCCTTGATCTTCGCCATCACCAACCCCTCATCCGAACAGCTCGACGTCGCCGCCGACCTCGGTCTTGTCGAGGGTCTGAGCGTAGCTGCGCTCGCGATCGACGATCGTGTCGTTGGTGACTTCGACGAGCTTGCGAACGCGCATGCGCCCGGTCGCCGGGAAGTAGTACACCTTGCGCGGGTAGTTCCCGCCGAGATCTTCGGCCTTGACGTCCAGACCTTCGTCCAGCGCATACTCGCGGACGAAGTCGATGTTCTGCTGGCCGATGTCGAGCCCCATCTTCAACACCTTGCCACCGCCCGAGAGCTTCACCTCGAGAGCACCGCGGTCCTTGTTGCCCCGGCTCGCGATGGCGTTGATGAGCGACTCCATGGCATGCAGCCCATAGCGCTCGGCGTTGCCCGCGGTCCGGCCACCGGCGTTCTTCTCCTGGGGAAGCATGAAGTGATTCATCCCGCCGATCCCCGTTTCGGGATCGCGAATGCATGCGGAGACACACGACCCGAGCACCGTGACCACCATCTCTTCCAGATGCGCGGTGACGTAGAACTCGCCGGGCAGGATCTTCGCGGCGTAGGTGCCTTGAATGCCATCCCAGTACTTGTCGATCGATTCGAAGCCGGAAAGGCTCTTTGGAATGGGGCCGGGCGGCTGGGGAATGCGCGCTCCGTTGGACATGAGGATGAGAACTCCATGGCTAGACCCGGCGGTAGACGTTGCCGCCGCAGAACTCGAACTTCTCCGTCAGCCCGGACAACGATTCCGAGTGACCGATGAATAGATGCCCACCCGGCGCCATCACGTTCGCGATGCGATCGAACAGACCCTTCTGGGTGGGCTTGTCGAAGTAGATGACCACGTTGCGACAGAAGACGAAGTCGAACGGGCCCTTCATCGGAAGCGGGTGCATCAGGTTCAGCTGCTTGAACGTGATGAGCTTTCGCAGGTCGGGAACCACGCGCGCGCTTCCGGCGTTGGCACCCTTGCCCCGCCACAGCCAGCGCTTCTGCCGCTCGGGTGGAATCCCGTCGAGGTTCTTCAGCGGGTACACCCCCGCGCTCGCCTTCGCGACGACGTCGGAGTCGAGATCCGTCGCGAGGATCTTCGCGTCGATACCCGAACGCCCGGCGAGCCCCTCTGCGAGTACCATCGCGATCGAGTAGGGCTCCTGCCCCGTCGAACAGGCCGACGACCAGATGCGCAGCTTGTTCGAACGATCCGCCTGGACTTCCGCAATGCGTTCCGGAAGCAGCTTCTCGGCCAGGATCTCGAACTGGTGCCCTTCGCGGAAGAAGCTCGTGACGTTGGTGGTGAGGGCGTTGACGAACTCGGTGCAATCCTCGCTCGGCGCGGTCTTCAGGTACTTGAGGTAGTCGGAAAACGAGGCGAGGTTCTTGCGCCGCAGAACCCTCGCGAGCCGGCCGTAGGCGAGGTCCCGCTTCGAATCCGAGAGCGAGATCCCCGTCTCCTCGTACAGCCGCTTGCGAATGAGCTCGAAGTCACGGTCCGTGAAGTCGAACTCTCGCCCGCGTTCCTTCGCGCTCCTACCTGCATCGCGTCCGCTTTCTGCTTCCGTTGCCGCAGACAACTCTCAGTCTCCCCGGTTTCTCACGTCGCTGCATAACCTGATCGACCCGTGCTCGGGACTAGAACTCTTCCCACTCACCGTCGGAATCGGAGGGCTTCTGCGCCGGCGCCGCCGGTGCGGGAGCTGCAGCCGGAGCCGCGGCTGCGGGCGTAGGCGCAGGCGGTTCACTGGGAGCCGCCGCCGGCTGCTGGACGTGGGTGACTTCGGGCGCCCCGACCGGTGCCGCATCGACCTTGAAGAACTGCATCATCTGCGAAAGCTCCGTGGCCTGATCGGTCATGGTCTCACTCGCACTCGCAGCCTCTTCGACCAGGGCGGCGTTCTGCTGGGTCATCTCGTCCATCTGGCTGACGGCCTTGCTGACCTCTTCGATCCCCGTCGCCTGCTCTTCGCTGGCGGCTGCGATCTCGGCGATGATGTCGCTCGACTTCTTCACGCCGGTCACGATCTCGGCGAGGGTCTCACCGCTCTTGTCGACGAGGCGCGAGCCTTCGCTCACCTTCTCGACGCTGTCGCTGATGAGGGTCTTGATCTCCTTCGCGGCCTCGGCGCTGCGCTGCGCGAGGTTGCGAACCTCGGCAGCCACCACCGCGAAGCCCCGACCCTGCTCGCCGGCCCGCGCGGCTTCCACCGCGGCATTGAGGGCGAGGAGGTTCGTCTGGAAGGCGATCTCATCGATCACACCGATAATGTCGGAGATCTTCTTGCTCGCGGCATTGATGCCGCCCATCGCTTCGATGGCATCTCCGACCACCGCCCCGCCCTTCTCGGCGAGTTCGCGGGCCGCACCGGCGAGCTGGTTGGCTTCGCGCGAATTCTCCGCGTTCTGCTTGACCGTGCTGGCCAGCTCTTCGACGGTGGCTGCACTCTCTTCGAGAGCTGCGGCCTGCTGCTGGGTGCGCTTGTTGAGATCGGCGTTGCCCTCGTTCACCTGCCCCGAGGCCTCGGCGATCTTGGTCATCGAATCGCGGATCTTGCCCACCATGTTGCCGAGGTTGCCCATGGTGTTGTTCATCGCGTCTCGCAGCAGCGCGAACTGACCCTCGTAGTTGCCTTCCATCGTGGCGGTGAGGTTGCCGTCTTCGAGGGCCCGGATGACGTCGGTCGCCGCATCGAGGGGCTCGACCACGTTGTCGAGCACGCTGTTCATGCCGAAGGCGATGTCCTTCATGAAGCCCTCGTAGGCGGCGGCATCGATGCGCTCGTTGAGCTCACCGCGCTGGGCCTTCTGGATCAGCTCCTCGACCTGGGCCTGTGCATCGCGCTCCTGGGTCACGTCCACCCACTCGAGGGAGTTGCCGACGTGGTTGCCCGCGGCATCCAGGATCGCGCCCACTGTGATCTGGAAGCGCAGCGGGCCGACCTGGATCTCCGTTTCATACGGACAGGTATTCGGGTCGTCGAGCAGGCGGCGCTGATGCGCGGGGTTCGCGTGGAAGGTGTCGATGCACGTCCCCATCACCCCCGAGACCGAGAAACCCGGGTAGAGGCTGCGCAGGGTCTGCTCGTGGCGCTGGAGCAGCGACATCGACGCATCGTTCGCGTAGTTGATGACCAGATCGCGGTCGATCATGATCAACGCAGTCGAGGCGCCATCGACGGCGGCCTGGAGCTTGGTGGCGTCGTCTTCCTTTTGGCGCAGCTCGGTGACGTCCGTCCACTCGAGGCTGTTACCCACGCGGTTGCCCTCGGCGTCGGTGATCAAGCCGACGACGAGATGGAACTTCAGGTGTGCGATCTGGATGTCGGTCTCGTAGGGGAGCTTCGACGAATCCGAGAGGATCGCGCGCTGGTGCGCCGGGTTCTTGTGGAACACGTCAATGCACGTCCCGACCACCTCGCTGGCCCGGAATCCGGGGAAGACGCTGGCGAGCGCTTCTTCGTGCTTCTCGAACAGGGCCTTCGAGGCATCGTTGATGTACGTGACCGTGAGATCTTCGTCGGTCATCACCAGCGGCGTCCCCGCGCCGTCGACGGCGGCCTGCAGCTTCAGAACCTCACCCTCAGCCGCGCGCTGCTCGGTGACGTCCTGCCATTCGAGGATATTTCCGATTCGGTTGCCCGCCTCGTCGGTGCACAGGCTGGCATTGATGCGAACGAGGAGGTCACCCACCTTGATGTCCGTCGAGTGCGGCATGCGCGCCGGATCGTCGAGCAGGGCACGCTGGTGTGCCGGGTTCTGGTGGAACACGTCGATGCAGGTTCCGAGCAGCCCATCGATGGTGAAGCCCGGGAAGGCCGCCTGGAAGGTGGAAAGATGCTGTTCGATCAACGCGATCGTCGCGGGGTTCGCGTAGGTGATGTTGAGATCGGTATCGATCATGACGATCGCGGTCATCGCTCCGTCGATTGCCGACTGCAGGCGAATGAGTTCCTCGTTCGCGCTCGAATCGTTTGCGGCCATGTCGTTCTCTCCTTCGCAATGCTCGTAGGCATCGATCATGATTTGTGAAATCTGTCGCAGGGCGCCCGACCAGGCCTCCTGCAGTTGCGAGTTCCAGAGATCTCCTGCGAACTCGGCCATCACTTCCAACAACGTTTCTTCGACCACCGGGTACTGCTCGGGGGTCGCTCCAATGGCTTCGTGCCGGCGACCCAGATCACTGAGCGCTGCGACGAGCTCATCCGGGTCGCGCAGCATGCCCACGACCGAGACCAGGGCGGAGAGCAGCATCTCCTCCTGCTGATCCTGTCGCTCGGGATCGAACATCTCGGCCACTTCGGGATGGCGCTCGAACATGCGCTGGTAGAACGCGTGGACGAGCTCCGCACCGCGGGGCGCCAGGGCTTCGAAGCTGCTTTCGAGCAGCTCCGTGGTATCGACTTCGTCGTGCTTCGTTTTCTTTCGTGCAGCCATCAGCCCTTCCCCCACTCCGGGTTCGTGAACGTTCGAATCGACCGGCTCATGCCTCGGCCTCTGCGCCTGGCATGACATCGACATCGCCGACGTCGCCACTCATCAACTGATCGACGTCGAGAATGATCACCATCTTGTCGCCCACGGTGGCGAGGTTGCGGGCGAACTCGCTCTCAACACCGCCACCAAAATCCGGCGCCGGCTTGAGGTCGCTCTCCGAGACGTTGTAGACGTCGGAGACAGCGTCGACGACGAGACCCATGATCCGGTCCTTGCCGTCGGCGGTGACGATGCGCAGCACGACGACCACCGTTTCGTTCGTGTACTCGATGGTCTCGAGACCGAGGCGCTCGCGCAGATCGATGATCGGAATGATCGAGCCGCGAATATTGATCACACCGCGCACATAGGCGGGTGTGCTCGGAATCTTCGTCGGAGCATCCCAGCCTCGAATCTCCTGCACGCGCAGGATGTCGACGCCGTACTCCTCGCCGGCCAACAGGAAGGTGAGGAATTGGTTCCCGCCCTCGACCACCTGACCGACGGCAATCGCTTCGTCTACTTGTGCTGTGCTCATGGCGCATCTCCCTGCCACGTGGCCACTTCGGTTTCGTCCGGCGGCTCGAGCGCCGGCTCGTCTTCTTCGTCAACCTCTTCGCCCGTTTCACACTCGGGCGAGGAGGCCGGGGTGGTTTCTTCTTCAGGGGACTCGGAGCCCTCGGCTTCGAGGCGCAGGGCATCGCGCTCGCGGATCCCACCCGAGCTGTAACCCTGGGTGTCGCGGGCGAACTGCAAGAGCCCCGCGATGTCGATGATCAACGCGACGGTGCCGTCGCCGAGGATCGTGGCCCCCGAGAGCCCATCCACCGCGTGGTAGTTGCTCTCGAGGCTCTTGATCACGACCTGCTGCTGGGCGAGGAGTTCGTCGACCACGAGCCCCGCCTTGCGACCGTTGCCCCCCTCGACGACCACGAGCAGACCGCGATCGAGTTCCTTGCGATCGGGTTCGGCGTCGAAGAGTTCGTAGAGGCGGATGATCGGAATCGCTTCGTCGCGCAGCCGGTAGACATCCACACGCCCCGCGAGCGAGTTGATCTGCTCGATCTTGATCTGCAGCGACTCGACGATCGAGACCAGGGGCACGATGTAGATTTCGCCGCCGACCCGCACGAGCTGGCCGTCGAGGATCGCCAGTGTGAGTGGGAGGCGAATGGTGGTCGTGGTTCCCTGGCCGGCTCGCGACTCGATCTCGATGCCGCCGCCCAACGCCTTGATGTTCTTGACCACGACGTCCATTCCGACACCGCGACCCGAAACGTCAGTGACCTGCTCCTTCGTCGAGAAGCCGGGATGGAAGATCAACTGCGCCGCGCGACGGTCGTCGACGACCTCGTCTTCGGCGATCAAGCCCTTGTCCAGGGCCTTCTTGCGGATGGCTTCGACGTTGAGCCCCCGCCCGTCGTCGGTGACCTCGATCAGGATGCAACCGCCCTGGTGGAAGGCGTTGAGCTTGATCTGGCCGGCTTCGGGCTTGCCCGCCGCGATGCGCTCTTCCGGCGACTCGAGCCCATGATCGAGGGAATTGCGGATCAGGTGGACGAGGGGGTCGCCGATCTGCTCGAGTACGGTCTTGTCGAGCTCGGTCTGCTCGCCCTCCATCACCAGATCGATCTGCTTGCCGAGCTGCTGGGAGATGTCGCGCACGAGCCGCGGGAAACGCGCGAAGGTCACGCTGATGGGAAGCATGCGGATCTTCATCACCGTTTCCTGTAACTCGCGGGTATTGCGTTGCAGCTGGCCGAGGCCTTCGCGCAGGCGCTCGAGATCGGACATCTCGAACTTCGCCCCGATCTCGCCCAGCATCGACTGGGTGATCACGAGTTCGCCCACCATGTTGATCAGATCGTCGACCTTGTCGGTGCTGACGCGAATCGAACTCTGGGCCTTCGGCTTGTCGCTCTTGGCTCCCTTGGAAGAGTCTGAGGCGTCCTGTGCAGCCGGAGCACTCGAGTCTTCGGGCGTACCCGGGCTCGCAGCTACGGGCGAATCGGCCGGCTCATCGCCGCCTCGGGGCGACGCATCGGTTTCGAGCGGGGCGATCGTCAGATCGCAGTCGTCTTCGACCCAGGAGAAGACTTCGTTGATCTCGGCGTCTCCGACTTCGGTCTCGAGATCGACCTCGAAGCGAAGGAAGCAGTCCTCTGGATCGAGATCGTCGAAGGCTGGCAAGGCGCTCGTGTCCGCTCGAACGGTGGCCCCGCCGAGGCCCGTGAGTTCGCGCAGGATCCGCACGGGATCGTTGCCCGTACGCAGCATTCCCTGGTGGGGATGAAAGGAGACCCGCAGGGAACGCATGGCGCTTTCGGGTTCGGCGTCGACCCCGCCCTCGCTATCGCCGGCGCCACCGCCCGCGCCTCCACCTGCTCCCGGGGTCGCGAGCAGGGATTCGATTTCCGACTGCACTGCGGCGGTCACCGAAGCGTCGAGTTCGTCCCCGTCGCCCAGTGCGTGGATCATCGTGCCGAGACAGTCGGTCGCGCGCAGCAAGACATCGACGAGCTCCTGGGTGAGCGCCCGCTGGCTGGCGCGGACCTCGTCGAGAAGGGTTTCTGCACTGTGCGCGAATTCGGAAATCGCCGTAAAGCCGAAGGAACCACTCGCTCCCTTGATCGAGTGCATGGCGCGGAAGATCGAGTTGATGTCCTCGTCGCAGGGCGAGTCGACATCGATCGACACGAGGCCGTTCTCGATGATCTCGAGCCCTTCGCTGCTCTCTTCGAAGAAGAAGCCGACCAGCTGCTCGCGCAGATCTCCGCCCGAATCCGACATGGGTTCAGTCCAGGACCTTCTTGAGCGTCGCCAGCAGCTGCTCCGGATTGAAGGGCTTCACGAGCCAGCCGGTGGCACCCTTATTCTTGGCGTCGGCCTTCTTCTCCGGATCCATCTCGGTCGTGAGCACGAGGATGGGGGTGAACTTGAACGAGCCCAGCTTGCGAAGCTCTCCGAGCAACGTGAGGCCGTCCATGTTGGGCATGTTGACATCGGTGACGACGCAGTCGAAGGCGTCCTTCTGGGCGATGCCGAGGGCCACCGCGCCGTCTTCGGCGGCGGTCACCGTGTGCCCGGCTTCTTCGAGCGTGCCCTGGACGAGCTTCCGCATCGAAATCGAATCGTCGACGATCAAGACTTTGGCCATCAGGGGGTTTCCTCTTGTACGGCGGCAGCGAGGGCCAGCTCGGATTCAAGGCCGATCGTGGCGGCGTTGCGGCACAACACGTCGGAGGTCGATTGCCAGTCGATGCGCAGGCCGCGGTTCTGGCATTCGCGGAACGTGGCGACGAGCAACTGCAAGGCCGCCGTGTCGACGCGCTCGACACCGGTCGCGTCGAGCAACAGCGCCTGCCCTTCACCAATCGCCTGCTCGAGACGTTCGTGGAGTTCCGCACAGCCGCTGATGTCGAGCGAACCCTTCAAGCTCACGACGGTTGCGTTCTCTTCAGACCCCACGCACTGCACCTCTCGGCTTTCGATCGACCTTCGGGAGGCCCGGTCGCAGCACCACTACGAACGAACCCCAACCGCTTCTGCGCTCCCTTTCGGATGTCGCGGGGCCCGCTTGATAGCCATTCTGGGCTGACTTCGATTGGCCTACCCGCTTTCCATCGTCACAATTGTGTGTCGAGCCAATGGGGCACATCGCACGTTTGGACTCGCGTGACCCAACGTCTCGACGATGCACGACGGGAAGACTCCTCTCGAACATCGATGAGCGACTCGCAGTTCATCCGGTGTTGGGGTTGTCATGTCTCAGGCGTTTTCCGGACCCGATGTTTCTCGCCATCGCGTCGCGACACCCGACAACGAAGAAGGCGCACGGAGGATTCACGTTCGAGCGGGATCGCGTCGAAGGTGGGCGTGTTCGAAGAGCACTCGATCACATGAGCGCAAGTCGGAGGCATCCCCAAAATGGGACTACCCAACGCCAAGCAACTCCTGCGCGATGGGCGTAAAGCGGCATCACTGGCGCGAATCGCAGTGAAGGCCAGGGCGGCCAAAGACAGCGACGACCCAACCAGGGCGCGACGCGCCATTGCACAGCTGATGGTCGGCGAACGCGGCTTGCCTGCGAAGCTCGCCCAGTTTCTCGGTTCGAATGACGACGCCTTTCGCGATGCAGTCGACGAGGCTCGACCCGAACCCCTGGAAACCATCGAGACGACCGTCGAAGAAGCCCTTGGTCGTCCGCTGGCGAACGACTTTCGGGAGTTCGCCGGAGAAGGACACGCCGCTTCGATCGGTCAGGTACATCGCGCGAGACTCCGCGACGGGACCGATGTCGCGGTGAAGGTGCGCTACCCCGAGATCGAAGAGCATCTCGCTTCAGAGCTTCGCATCCTGGGTCTCGTGCCCGGTTTCGGCCCTCTCGAAACCTGGGGGTTCGACCTCGACGGCTACCGTGAACTCATCGCGAGCGACATCGGTGACGAACTCGACTACCTCTCGGAAGCGGAAAGACAGCAGCGCATGGGCGACGCGTTGCACATCGAGGGTCTGGTGGTCCCCCGAGTCCACTACGGGCTTTGCCGCAAGAACCTGCTGATCCAGAATTGGGAGAGCGGCCTTCCCCTCGCGCACTTGAAGAATCACCCGTTGGCTGTGAGAAAAAGGGCGGCGCAGATCCTGTTGCGTACTTTTCTCCGGTCACTCTTCGAAATCGGCGAGCTCCACGCCGACCCCAACCCCGCGAACCTGGCCTTTCGCATCCCCCGGGATGGCGAGCCCGAGATCGTGTTGATGGACTGGGGGTGCACGCTGCGCCTCGCGAAGGAGCGGCGGCTCGCACTCCTGAAGCTCATCGTCGAAACCCGCGAAGCGGCTTCGAGTGGGGCGGCGACGGGTATGGTCCCCCTCGACGTCTTCGGCGCCCTCGGCTTCGACGTCGGCAAACTCGTCGCCATCGAGCGACGTCTCCCCGCCCTGTGTCGCATGTTGCTCTCTCCCTTCCTGGTCGACCAACCCCTCAACGCCTCGACCTGGCGATTGGCCGAGCGAATCGAATCCCTGCTGGGCGAACACCGCTGGTGGTTCCGCGCTGCCGGCCCACCGGATTCTCTGCTCTTGATGCGGGCGTTCCACGGTTTGTTTCATCAACTGGCGGAAATCGGCGTCGCCCTTCCCTTCTGGCCCGAACTCGAGGCCAGCGTCTCACCGGCCACGTTCGATGAAGCACGCGCAGTGCGGATCGCGAGCTGCGCCCCCGAGATCGCAGCGAAGCGGACCCCCGTCGACGCCCTGGCCCACGCGTTGCGTGTCGAGGTGATCGAGAACGGCGCGAAGAAGGTGTCGCTATCGATGCCCGCCGAAGCAGCCCTCGGCCTGCCCGATCTCGTGCCCGAAGAAGCGCGCACCCCGATCGAACGACAGGGGCTCGATCTCATGCAGCTGACCGAAAGGATCCGCGAGAGTGGCATCGCGCCCCAAGCCATCGTCGAGGTCGAAGAACGCTCGAAGCGCTATCGCGTCTGGCTCGAGTAGTCGCGCAGCGCTCAGACACTTCCTCGCTCGCGAAGACCTGTGCCACACTCGACCTTCGGGATCCCTCGATGTCGACCGCAAGCCAGGCCATGGTGTTTCGCGAAGCGCGCAAGCCGCTCACCTCGGAGTCGCGCGAGTTCGCCCGCCCCGGCGACCACGAGATCTGCGTGCGGGTATTGGCTTGTGCCGCCTGTCGCACCGACCTGCACGTGCAGGACGCCGAGCTCGAGAACGTTCCCTATCCCATCGTTCCCGGACACCAGGTGGTGGGCGAAGTGGTGGCCAGCGGCGGCGGCGCGCACTTTTCGCCGGGTGATCGTGTCGGCGTCACCTGGCTCGCCTGGGCGTGCGAGCGATGTCCGGCCTGCGAGCGCGGTGAAGAGAATCTCTGCCCCAAAGCGAAGTTCACCGGCTATCACCGCGACGGGGGCTTCGCCGAGCACGTGATCGCCGACTCCCGCTTCTGTCTTCCGCTCGACCCCGGCCTCGACCCGGTCGCTACGACACCTCTCCTCTGCGCGGGGCTGATCGGCTACCGCAGCTTTCGCATGGCCGGGGATGCGGAACGCATTGGCATTTACGGCTTCGGCTCGGCGGCCCACCTGATTACCCAGGTCGCCGTCGCGGGCGGGCGCGAGATCCACGCCTTCACGCGCGCCGGAGACACGCGGGCACAGAGCTTCGCGCGGGAGATGGGCGCCAGTTGGGCCGGTGATTCGGAGACCCCGGCGAGCCAACCCCTCGATGCCGCCCTCATCTTCGCCCCGGTGGGCTCCCTGGTGCCCAAGGCGCTGCGCGACGTGCGACCGGGGGGCCGCGTCGTCTGCGGCGGCATCCACATGAGCGACATCCCTTCCTTTCCCTATTCGGATCTCTGGGGAGAGCGACGCATCCAGTCGGTCGCCAACCTCACGCGGCAGGACGGCCACGATTTCATGCGTGTGGCGTCGGGCCTCGATCTGCGTCCGTCGACGACGTGCTACGACCTTCTCGACGCCAACCGCGCCCTCGACGATCTGCGCGCGGGCAACCTCGAAGGCACCGCCGTCCTGGTCCCGAACTCCGGGTGAACCGCGGGAGCGCCAGCCAGGATGGAAGGAGAGGCGTGTGACCGAAGCAGGCAGCCGCATCCTCCACCAAGCCCCCGATATCCGGCTCGAGGGGGACGTCCTGGTGTTTCCCGACCTGCGCATCGAGCACGCGCGAATCACCCACGTGCACGTCGACCAGATCGCGTCGGCCGCCACCGGCCCCATCGTGATGAGCGCGGTGGGCCTGGTGTGCCTGCTCTCGATGGGTGGCGAAGGCGGCGGGTTCCGCGCAGCCGCCGGCGCCATCCTGCTCGGTGCGGCCGGCGTCTGGTGGAGCCAGAAGAAGCCGACCTTCAGGCTCGTGCTGCGTACCGAGGACGAGGAATTCTCGGCCTTCGAAGACCGCTCCGAGCAACTGGTCGAAGCGATTCGCACCGCCGTGTCGGAAGTCGCCGCGCTCTAGTCGCCCCTGTTCGCCCCTGAACACGCGTTCGTGTACCAGGGCGTACTGGATTGTTGCGAATGGTCGTTCGGGTCAGCTCGACCCAAGCGCCCTGTCCCACCTGGGTCAGCGCGCCCCCGCATGACGCACCCCGGCGGAGCGGACCCCAGAACGTGGCATCGAAAACCAATTTCCCTTGCCGCAACGGACGGTTGCACACGACCGACCGAGTGTGACGCGGCGCACCATCGCGGGTCCTGAGACGGCCGTGAATCGCGTTTCAGCGAACGCCACAACGCCCGCCTTCGGATGCAGCGCTTCGTTGCGCGCGCGTTTGGCACGGCTGGCACGTCCACTGCACTTCCACGCGGGCATCCAAACAAGACCGGTTCGCAAACGCGGATCCAATCGATCAGGTCGAATCCAACGGGATCGACACAGCACAAGGAAAGAAAGAAACACCATGTACAACGACAAAGCCTTCATGATTTATGCAGCCGCCATCTTCACCGGGATCGCCAGCCTCGTCACGTTCGTGGTGTTCACGCAGGCCAGTCACACGCCCGCGCCGATCTACATCCTTGAGCACGTTGCGCTCGGTCTCGGTATTCGCGCTTACTACAAGAGCTTCGATGGGGAAAGCGGCTGGTACGCCGTCGCCCGGGGTGTCCGGAACTACTTCGGCATTGGCGAAGATCGCCTGCCCGCGGGTGCAGCGACCCAGAGCTGATCGTGGATGGGCCCTGTGCTGCCCCTCCCTCAGGTGTGACTGCTTGAGATAGGGGTTGGGCCACATCGAACCGGGAAGCCGGCGTCCTTCGGGGCGTCGGCTTTTCGTGCTTCTTGCGCCTGGTCTGCCGCCCGAAGCAGCGCCGCCGATTGGGGAGCACTTGGCGCGACCCGCCCCACCTCCTTGGGCCGGTCGCCACAGACCTGCGTCACCCCGAGAGCTGAGAGCGGGGTGAGGGCTTCCTGAGCCGCTGGTACGCATCGTGCATTTCGTCACCGCAACGACGCCGTCAACGCTCGCATTCATCGACATTCGCGAGCCGGGGGCGGGGCGGGAAAGGCGAACAGTCAACCGAGAAGGAGGATCGATCGTGGCCAAGGCGTACGAGCCGGACGAACTCGCGAAGCGCGTCTTCTACCTCAGCATGGCGGGCATCGGCGTATATCTCGTCGTGGTTGTGCTGCTGATCTTCGCCGGATGAACCTGCCCGTGGACATGCGGGCGAAACTGCGCGGCAAGCTCCTGGCGGATCACCGGGAGCTGCGCAGCAAGATGGGCACCCTGCGCGCCCTGGCGCTTACGGTGATGCGTGGCGACGAAGATCTCGCCCGCGCGCTCCGCCTCAAGGGGGAGGAGTTCAATGCCCGTCTCCTCGAGCACATGAATTGGGAGGAGGAGCACCTTCCCCCGATCCTGAGCCGGGGGGAGAACGGCCTCGAGAAGATCATCGACCTGCGCGAAGAGCACGCGCGACAGCGCGAGCGCCTCGCCGATTCTCTCGAGCAGCTACGAAACTCCGAAATCGCGTCCCTGCCCATCGCACGAGAATGTCTCGCTCTCGTGCGATGGGTCGAGACCGACATGGCGATCGAGGAACGCGACGTCCTGCGCGCCCTCGACCGCATCGCCAGCGAGGAGGTCGAAAAGACCTCCGTCGCGGCGCGCAACTAGCGAACGACGATCAGTCGAAGCGGACGATCGCGCTTCCGGGCGTGGTGTTCTTGCCCTTTTCGTTGTTCACGTAGAGTTCGAGTTCGGCGAACTTCTTGCCGTCCTCTTCGTACTTCCGCTTCACCGACCCGCCCAGCGTCATCTCCTGGTCGGGAAGATCCATTCCGCGGTACTGGCAGCCGAGCTTCACGATGCGGCCGCCGTGGTCGAGCCAGTTCGACACGAGCTCGCCGAGCGAGGCGTACTTGAAACGCCCGTGGACGATGATCGACCCGATCGCCTTGCTCTGCGGGAAATTGTAGTCGTGGTGGAGCGGGTTGAAGTCGCCACCGCCCGCGCTGTACTTCACCAGCTGCGAAACGCCCGGCTTCTTCTTGAGTTCGGGTATCGCATCCCCTTCCTTGAAGCTGTCCCATTGCATCGGCATGTCTTTTCTCCGCGCGCGATCGCTGGGCGTCGCACGTGTTGATTCGTGACTATTGGCTAGTAGAAGATGGCCTGGCCGCGCTGCACGGCGACGAGGTCTCCATCCTGATTCACCACGCGGGTCTCATTGGTGGTGATCAGCATGGTTCCCGTCGAGCGCCCCTCGCGGGTCGACATGTCGACGATCTGCGAGGTGACCGTCAGGGTGTCACCCGCGCAGATGTCGCCGAAGTACTCGGTCTCGGTGCCGCCATCGAGCAGGTTGGGCAGGCCATGGTCGAGGTTCGGCCCCGACTCCTTCGGTCCGCTGAAGGTGTCGCTGCTCTTGCCGGGGATGAAGATCGGCGTACCGAGATAGGTCGGCGGCGCCGGCAGACTGCGATAGCCCGCCGCCTTCGCGGCCTCTTCGTCGAAGTACACGAGATCGTCATAGCCCACGCCGCGGGCGAACATTCGCACGCTCGTCGTGGTGACCTCGTGGGTCCAGGGGGGAGATTCGACGCCGATCACGGCGCGCATCTCGTCGGTGATTTCGAAGTTCTCGGCCATGGCTTCCTTCCGTTCGGGTGGGGAACCCTGGGTCGAAGGCGACCTCGGGTTCGGGGGGGGGCGAGCGGTGCAGGGCACCGCGCGAAATCAGAGCGAGGTCAGTATGGGGAACCGATCGCGCCTCGCAACGAAGGTTCGGGGGGCGCGAGGCGGTGCGTCTCAGAGGAGCGCACTCGAGACCCGGTAGGTCACGAACGCGCCGAGCCAGGCGAGGGTCAGCATGTAGCCGAAGGCAAACGCCGGCCAGCCCCAACCCCCGGTCTCGCGCACCATGATCGCGATGGTGGAAGTGCACTGAAGCGCGAAGACGAAGAAGACGAGGAGCGATAGCGCGACCGGTAGAGTGAAGACCCGCTCGCCGGTGCGCGGATCGACATCGGTTTCGAGAGCGTTGCGCAGGCCGTCGAAGTCTTCTTCGTCGGCCACCGCGTAGATCTGCGCCAGGGTCGAGACGATGATCTCGCGGGCCGCGAGGCTCGCGACGAGCCCCACGCCCACCTTCCAATCGAAACCGAGAGGTGCGATCGCGGGCTCGACCGCGCGACCGAGCTGCGCACCGAGGCTCGCATCGAGGTGCATCTGCGCTTCGACTTCGGGAGGCGTCCCGGGGGCGATCTCCGCCTTGGGGAAGTTGAGCAGGCCCCACACGATG